>JANMDL010000495.1:0-3372 GCA_031376295.1 Chitinophagales bacterium | reverse complement strand
TATTGGACTTCAGTATCGGGCTGACGGGTATTCTAATCCCCCACCTGACGCAAAGCCCAAAACGTTGTGCGTCACTTTAGACGCTTGCCATTTACAGACAAATAACTTTACCTGCATTTTTTATGACAACTACTTTTAAATGCAGTGAACTATTTTGACATATCGCAATAAACAAAAAAAATATTGACTATCTACTATACTTTTACAAGCAGCGATGATAGGTGGACTTATTTTAGTTATTATTTTTGGAATTTTTCTTTTAATTTGCAGTAAAATAATATATTTAGTGTATGACAACTTCTTCCAATTCCCTTTCCGGAGGTTTGAGCATAAGTAAGGAAGCGATTCAGTGTCCCAAGTGTAACAGCGTGATGGTACAAGGGTTCATCTTCGACCGGGCGGACGGAGGTCAGCGTCGTGTCATCAACTGGGTTGAGGGAGCACCGGATAAGGCTTTCTGGACTGTTACGAGAGTGCCAGAGGAAAAGTGCGTTCCAGTGGGTACCTTCCGTTGTTCGGTGTGCGGCTTCCTGGAATCCTATGCAGGCCCGGAATTTGGTGCTAAGTGACCAGACTTGCAGAGACATAATACCAGATGAAATCAATTCTATTGACTACCACGATATGCTTATGAATTATATGACAAGACTTTCATTTGCTCTCAATAAAATTGTTGTGTTGACACCTGAAAATCAAGCTGACATTGTTTTAATTTCAGTTGACAAAGATGAAATTAAAATCAGCCTTTAGTAAAACCTGTTACAGAAAAAAAGCGAACGCACAACAATGGGTTTTGTGCAATTGGGGTTGACGAACATAATCTCAGCTTCATATCTTTACTCAAATTTAGTCTGGGCTGGACGCCTATTATTCAACATTTTGTTCTAACTTGAGTTCTGTATCTTTAATCGGCTTTTGTACCGGCTGGACAATATAAAATTCCCCAACTGCTACAAAGCCCAGAACGTTGCACGCAAGCTGGTGCGACTTAAGCCAGTAAAACATATGCGATAATTTTCGTATCTTCGACTAACTTCAAAATTGACAAATTATGTTATACGGACAAGTAAGCATTGACTCAGAAGTAATGAGTGGCACCCCTGTTTTCGCAGGGACTCGGGTACCTATAAAAAACTTATTTGACTATATAGAAGGCGGTGAAGATTTAGTAGAATTTCTCGATGATTTTCCTTCTGTATCCAAAGATGCTGCAGTTTACGTTTTGGAAATGGCAAAAAGGAGTTTGACAACTGAAAAAGTTTTACATGAAAATTTTGCTTGATGAAAGTTTACCCCGAAAACTAAAGAATGACTTTGGAACAAATCATGAGGTTTGGACTGTACGTGATAAAGGTTGGTTAGGACAAAAAAACGGAGCTCTACTTAAACTTATGGTTGAGGATAGTTTCGAAATTTTTGTAACAATTGACGGCAATCTTCCTTATCAACAAAACCTGGAACGACTTCCTTTAACAATATTCATACTCTCTGGTGTCGACAATAGAAGAGAGACATTGGCTAAACTTATCCCTAAGCTTTTCGACAGACTTGCAGAAGGGAACTTACAAAACGTAATTGAAATTTCCTAAATGCAACCGCCAGCGTGCAACATGGGTTTGCAGCAAGTGGGGCGGGACGGAAGAGCAATGGTCAGCAAATCTTTAATCAGCTGTGGCCAGGGGGCGACCGTTTTTAAAGGAGATTAGTTTTAAAAGAAGTTTTACTCAATAAACCAAGTTCGGTGGCTGGGCGGAAGGAATGCTATTACCCCACCTGCTGCAAGCCCTGAACGTTGTACGTCACCCTATTGAACATCCTACACATATGCAAGCATCCATGACTTTGCCGACACGACCCAACGCACCAAGTCAGGCACATTTGCAAGGCACACAAAGCCGACACACAAAAGCCAACCTTGCAAAAGAGCCTGCCTTGTGTCAACGCACAGCCCACCCACCCCAGCTGACGAATATCTATCATCATTTGTTCGACACTTCAGCAACATATCATTGCGGGACACCAAAGCCCACCCACCACCCAACTGAAAGAATACTATCCAGACTTACAATAAAATATCAGCTTTATCTCAATATTTTACATGAGCAAGAATAAAATTGAAACCCAATCAAGTAGTAGTGCAAGTGTACAATCCTTACTGCTTTATTCTATATTTGTGAATAACATTTGTTATGAGAAAAGATGAAATACGAACAAGTAAAAAATATAGTCAAAAATTCACCCACAGTGAAAATGTTGCGTTCTACGAACGCAGCCATGACTATTTCTTTTCTACATAATCAGTTCAGAGAAAATAACGAACAACCAATTTCCAATTCCATATTAGTTCAAAAGCTTGCTGATTATCTTGACAAATTAAATTATCAAGACGAAGAAGATTCAGATTTAAGTAGTTTGACTATGGATTCCATTGACAAGGCAAGGAAATACATTGAACAATGGACTAATGAAGACAACCGATATTTAAGCAATTACACAGACGAAAGCACAAAAGAAGTGATGAATGTGCCAACAAAACACACTTCAAAAGTTTTGCAGATAGTTGAACTTTTAAAAGACCGCAAACTGGTAGGAACAGAATCAAAGTTCAAAGATATTTTCAATAAACTGAAAGAGTTAATTGATAACAGCATTGAAGACCCTGCAAAGAAGATTGAGGAATTGAAGAAACGAAAAGAAGAAATTGAAGATGAAATAAGAACGATTCAAAGAGAGCAAACGGTAAAGACATACGAGAATTACCAAATAAAATCAAGGTTTGATGAAGTAACGAAACTGACAAATGAATTGATTGGTGATTTCAGAGAAGTTGAAGAAAACTTTAAGGACATCGTAAGAAATATTTACGAAAAGCAATCTGACAAATCGCTTTCAAAAGGGAAAATTCTACAATACACTTTTGATTCATTAGACGAGTTGAGGCAAACAGAACAGGGAAAAAGTTTTTATGCTTTTTGGACTTTTCTACTTGACGATTTGAGCCAAGAAGAATTGAAGATGCTTGTGAATGATGTTTACAAAATTCTTGATGACAGAGGAATTGAATACAGCGAAAAGTTTTTGCGAAAAGCAAAAACAGTTTTGCATTTGTCAGGCAGAAAGGTTTTTGATTCAAACAATTTACTTGCAGACAAATTAACAAGAGTAATTGCAGAGAAGAATTTAGAAGAACGGAAAAAAGCAAAGGAGACGATAAACACTATTCGCAATCTTGCATTGCAATTGATTGGCAAAAAAACTTCTCTTGAATCCTATATTACAATTGAAGGTGATGCAATAATTAATTTGCCAATGGAAAAAAAGTTAGGCGAAGAGCAAATCATTTCACAGTTTGACGAACAACCGAAAGCGGCA
>JANMDL010000494.1:0-3005 GCA_031376295.1 Chitinophagales bacterium | reverse complement strand
GAATATTTTAAGGGCAGCACCAACCGCTTTCGTGACCTGGCACTTAACCCCGATGGCGTAAAAATTTATGTGGCTACCGACAGTGGTTATTCCACCTCCGGCCCTACTGCAGGTGTGCCTCCCAGCAGCCTGCCTGCCTATGCAGGTGTAATACTTGAATTCAGTTATGCATCTGCACTGCTGTCTATTGACAACGCTCCCGTTGACCCGCTTAACTACCGCCAGTATTACAGAATTTACCCCAACCCGGTTAGCGACAAACTGACTATTGAAAGCAAGCGCAATGTGAGCAAACCGATTACCTGGCAATTGTTTGACATCACCGGCAATATGGTTAGCAGCGGCCGCAGCATCAACAATAATTTTTCTATTGATATGCGTTTGCTTGCCAGCGGTGTGTATATGCTTAAAATGTACAATGGTGCTGATGTGGTGGTGGTAACGGAGAAAGTGGTGAAGAATTGATGGGATGATGGGATGATGGGATGATGTGCTGATGAAGAAAATGTGCAAATGAGACAATTTACCAATATGCCAAATGGAGCAATCCGATGATTTAACAATTGTATGATTGGATGCTGGCGATTTTTTCTATCTTTAGTGAAAATTCCCTTGTGCCAATTATATCCAACAGCAGGAAAGTACTGCGGCTTGATAAAGCCACTTTATCTTTAGACAAGGATTTTACCGATGCTGTGGGTTTTTACCTTACTGAACGAAAAGAACTGATGAAAGTTAAGTATAACAATAGTTGCTTTCCGGGATATGCCCATACTACCTTACTAAAACATGATAGTGACCAACTATGTCATCATACTTTTGATTTGGACCATGGCTGAGTTTGCCGCCGAAGGATGATTTTCTTTTTCTTTACTGTCCCGGCCGGCTCATTGCCATCAGAAGAGCGGTATAAAGCTACCAGCAAAAACAGGTTGCTTATTTATGAAGCTACAATGTAAGTTCCCCCCGAATTACCTGTTGTTTCCCTCAGATTTTTTGTAAATTTACGGCCATCCTGTAAATGATTGTTTATGAAATTTCTGCTGCTCTTCCCGCTTTTGTTAATTACAGCTTCGGCTTTTTGTCAGCCTGCAACCCGCCAGCCTGCCGGTGGAGGCAGTTACCTGGCCGCTGCGCCTGTTAATGATGAAATGTCGCCACAGCAACGTGCGGCTATCATTGAAGCGCTAAAGGCAAGCGAAGCCTCGCTGCGCAACAAAGGGCAATTGATTTTACCCGACAACCCTGCTCTTACTGCTTTTGCCTGGCCACTGAAGCAGGCCCCGGGCTACAACGACAATGGGTACTATGGCATATCTAATTACGTGGATGAAAACCCTTCTTTTCCCAATTTATTGCAGGATTATAATTGCGGCACCCGCACTTACGACCAGGCCTCAGGCTACAACCATGCGGGTACTGATATTTTTACCTGGCCCTACCAATGGAAAAAAATGGAACGCAATATTGTACAAGTGATTTCCGGGGCGCCGGGTAGTATTATTTATAAATCAGATGGAAATTTTGATCAGAACTGTGCCTTCTGCACTGGAGCCTGTAACTGGAATGCAGTGTACATAATGCATGCTGATGGGTCTGTGGCATGGTACGGCCACCTCAAATCGGGCAGCTTAACCACCAAAGCTGTTGGTCAAACGGTTGCCACGGGCGAATACCTTGGTGTGGTGGGCAGTTCGGGCAACTCCACCGGGCCGCACCTGCACCTGGAACTGTATACCAACTCAAGCTACACGCAGTTGATAGACCCATGGAATGGCCCCTGCAACAGCATTAATCCGGGCGTAAGCTGGTGGGCCAGCCAGGAACCTTATTATGTACCCACCCTCAGCAAAGTAATGACGCATGGTGCTGCACCACAGGCAGGCGGCAGTTGCCCCAACCAGGAAGTGAGCAACGAAAAAATAAATTTTATGCCGGGTGAAACCGTTTTCCTCAGCAGCTATTACCGCGACCAGCAAAACGGCCAAAGTTCTGCACATGCAGTATACAGGCCCGATGGCAGTTTGTATACCAACTGGTCGCAAACTTTTAACACCTGGTACAGCGCCTCCTGGTGGTATTACACTTTAGTAATGCCCAACCCGGCACCTGCTGGCACCTGGAAGTACGAGATAACGTATAACGGGAACCAGAAAGCAACTACATTTTTTACAATGACCAGCGGCGCAGTAATTGTTTGCCCGGATAATTATAATGTACTTACTTCCAGCCTTACGGGTACTGTTTCTTACCAGTGGCAGGTAAATACGGGCAGTGGTTTTACCAATATTGCCAACGGCAGTAACTACAGCGGCGTTACTACCCGTTTTCTGCAGCTCAACAATATTCCTTCTTCTTATTATGGTTACCAGTACCGCTGCATGGTGGATGGAGCCAGCTTCAGCAATACACTTTCCTTAAAATTTACCAGTTACTGGAAAGGTGGCAACGGCAAAGCATGGGAAAACCCGGCCAACTGGACTTGCGGCAATATACCCGACATTAATACCGATGTAGTTATACAAAGTGCCACCAACACACCGGAAGTAAGCAGCAATGCTGTGTGCCGCAGCCTTACATTGAACAATGGTGCTGTGGTTACGGTAAAAACAGGGTTTAAGCTGGAGGTGGTGAAGTGAGAATGTGCTGATGTGCTGATTGGGTGATGTGCTGATGAAGAAAATGTGCAAATGAAACAATGAGCCAATGTGCTGATGAAGCAATATGGGAATGTGGTGATGTGCAAATATGCAAATGCGATGTGCTTTTCGCTGCTGCCTATGTGTTTGACCAGTGGCGGCCGAAAGACTTATTTATCTAATGGCTAATTGTGCAGCAGCTTGTTGCACAATTGTGTTAAACCCTGGTGCAGGGCTCCTGCCCTGGTGCCCGATGTTACTTGTACACCCGCCGCCAGTGTTGCGAAGCATCACTGATGATTACCAGCACTGCCGGTCTGTGACCGGTATAAACAGCACAAACACACTGCATAACCTTACATCTTT
>JANMDL010000456.1:0-11022 GCA_031376295.1 Chitinophagales bacterium | reverse complement strand
AACAATTCAGGGAAACAAGTGGCAAAATAATTGGTATTGTTGTAGATGAAAATGCCAATCCGCTTAAAGGAGCAGTAGCCATGATCGGCAATAATTTATTCAGCACAACCACAGATGAAACGGGAAATTTTAATCTTGCATTACCCTCCAACACAGTACAGCAATACATTACAGTTTCCATTTCGGCACCGGGCAAAATCACTGAGGTACGTACCCTTCACTATACTTCTATGCCCGCATTTGTATTGGTAAAAATGAAGCTGCCACAACCCTGCGCCTGCCCCACTACCATGGGCATTGTTGACAAACCACGCTGCTGCGATGTAAACATCAGTATGACTGTGGATGAATTGTTTGTAAAAGAAAAACCGGTAAAAAGCAAGCACAGCAAAAAAAGGAGTGTTAAAACAGAAAGAACAGTCAGAACCGCTCGTACATCTGCTTCAGCACTTTAGCATTCATCACCACCCAGTTTTGCCCCTTCGACCATTTGTATTTCTTTGTAACAAGGTCCTCCATCATGGCATGTGCTTTTAAAGCCTGCTGGCGGTTGTAAAAACAATTTACCCAGGCAGGTTGCAAATTAGCAGCAGTTGATATACTGATGCCACCGCCATACCAGATAAAACAGGTAGGAAAACCAACAAAAGATATCACAGCACTGTCTCTTACCCGGTTGTCATTATAATACAGCAGGTAAAACTTAAGGCAATCTTTGGCCCGTTGCTTTATTTCGGCATCCGTTTCAGGCTTTGCTGGTTTGATGCGCCAGTTGTTATTGGCAGGATAAAAAGGATCTGTCGTTTTTTGAAAATGGGAAATCGCCTGGCCAATGTACTTCTGTTGTTTAGCATTGGTCTCCCCTATTTTTGTCAGCACCAGTTCGTCTGCAGCAACCGCATTTATTGTATACTTTTCCGTAGCACCTTGTGCCTGCCGGATGGTAATTATTTTGAGTGCATCATCATAGTTCCATGTACCGGTGTGCAGCTCACCATGCGGGTTCTGCAGCATGGTGCCATCATCAAAAAAAGCAAAACCCCTGTACACAAGCTGCAGGTCGCCCTCTTCACTGCCCCCAGCATAAGCAGCATCCGCCTTGTCTTCCTGGTGCTCCCATTGCTGGCAAAGTATTTCCTTGATATTTTCAACAGCTTTCAGGTCTTTGATGTTCTTTTTAATGGAATCAACATACGCCTGTCCACCCGCAGGAGTATCCTCAATGGGCTTTTCGGTGTAAGTTTTAGTAGTGCTGTCGCCACAGCTGTACAGCAAAACAATTGCCGGAATAATGTATTTAAAGCATCCTTTCATATATGATTTTTTTGTTCCGTAAGCTACTGCAAAAACCAAACCTGTGTACGGATACTGCATGAAGTAATTTTGACAAATGTAGAAAAGAATAAAATAATTACCTTCATGCCATGAGAATATTAATCGGAGTACTGTTCTTATTAATGGGTACTGCCGCTCTGGCCCAGAAAAATTTTGCCTGGGTAAGTGGCAGGGTGATTGACGATAATGAAAGACCCTTAGCTGGTGTGTCTATAGTAATACTGGGTAAAACCAGTGGAGTTGTGAGCAGCGACAGCGGTAGTTTTCGCATAAAAGTACCGGCAGGTAAGTATGTGGCACTCGTATTTACCTCTACAGGTTTTGGAGAAACGCAGAAAAATTTTTACCTGAGTAATGAAGAGGAAGAAAAGATAACCGTACGGCTGGAAAAGGGCGGCAAAACACTGGAAACTGTTGTGATACAGGATGAACGTGACCGCCGGGAAACAGGGCTGGTGCGCATCAACCCTAAAAATGCATTGACCCTGCCCAGTACCATTGGCGGTGTGGAAGGGCTGATAAAAATACTGGTGGGCAGCAACAACGAGCTGTCCTCTCAATACAGTGTACGAGGTGGCAACTACGATGAAAACCTTATTTACCTGAATGATTTTGAAGTTTTTCGTCCCTACCTTGTACGCAGCGGGCAGCAGGAAGGGTTGAGTTTTATCAATCCCGAACTGGCCAGGAATGTAAATTTTTACAATGGAGGTTTCCAGGCCAAATATGGCGATAAAATGAGCAGTGTACTGGATGTGCAGTATAAAAAGCCGAAACAATTTGGCGGTTCTGTATACGTGAGCCTGCTGGAGCAGGGCTTTCATGTGGAAGGCTCGGCAAATAAAGGCAATGTAACCTACCTGCTGGGCATCCGCAACCGCAGTAACCGCAACCTGCTGAGCAGCCAGGAAATACAAGGCGCATACACCCCTACCAGCAATGACGTGCAGGGCTTTGTTACCTGGAAGGCCAGTGAAAAACTCCAGTTTGAATTTCTGGGCAATTTCAGCGGCACGAAGTTTACACTGATACCGCAGTCGGCACAAAAAACATCCTCGGTATTTTCACCCCTGTTTACCGCCAACCTGGGCCTCGACATTTTTTTTGAAGGACAGGAAAGAGACAATTACAATACCAGCCTGCTCGGGCTGAGTATGATAAACCAACCCACAAAAAGATTACGCCTTAAATGGATGCTGAGCCGTTTTTCCAATAAAGAAAACGAAAACTTTGATATTGCAGGCAGCTACCTTTTTGGAGACCGTGACTTTGACAATACCAGCAGCACTTTTGGCCAGATAGTTAATCCACTTGGTGCAGGTTATTATCAAAACTATGCCCGTAACAGTTTAGACATTGAAGTGTGGAATGCCAGCCACCGCGGCACCTTAGACAAGGGCAAACATTTTATACAATGGGGTACCACGGCCGAGCAAACAAAAATTAACGACAGGATCAACGAATGGGAGTATAAAGACAGCGCCGGCTACTCCCTTCCCTACACGCCCAACCTGCTGCAACTCAGCAGTGTAATTAAATCAAACACCGAACTGGATATACAGAAATTCAGCGGTTATATGCAGGACAATATCCGCCTGGGCGACAGCCTGCGCAATATTACTTTGCAGGCTGGTGTGCGGTTTAATTACAATTCGCTCAACAAGGAGCTGCTCATCAGCCCCAGGGCGCAACTGAGCTTTAAGCCCAACTGGAAACGCAATATGATTTTTAAACTGGCAGCCGGGGTGTACAACCAGCCGCCTTTTTACAGGGAGCTGCGCCGCTACAACGGTACCATTAACCCCGATGTGCTGGCACAAAAAAGTTACCAGTTTGTAGCCGGTATGGATTATAATTTCAGCGGACCCGGCGGCAGGCCCTTCCGCATCACCACAGAAGCGTATTACAAAAGCCTGCACGATGTAGTACCTTATGATGTGGACAATGTGAAGCTTCGCTACTTTGGGCGCAACGACGCTAAGGCTTATGCCGCAGGTTTTGAATTCAGGTTGTTTGGCGAATTAGTAAAGGATGCCGAAAGCTGGCTGAGCATTGGCCTGATGCGCACCAGGGAAAACCTTAACAATGATTTTTATTACCAGTATAAAAATGCTGCAGGCGAAATCATCACAGCACAAACAACCGACCGCATACCGGTTGACAGTATTAAAAACGAGGTAGGCTGGTTGCGCCGCCCAACTGACAGGCTGATAACTGTGGGGCTTTATTTAGAGGATTACCTGCCAACGAATAAAAACTTTAAGGTACACCTCAACATGATTTATGGCAGCAATATGTCGTACAATATACCCAATAGTGTTAAATACCGCAATGCCCTCATCATCAGCCCATACATCAGGGTAGATATGGGTTTCAGTGTGATGCTGCTGGGCGAAAAGAGCAAGCGCCGAAGCCACAACCCTTTCAGAGATTTTGAAAGCATCTGGGCCAGTTTTGAAGTTTTTAACCTGATTGACAGACCCAATACCATCAGTTACCAGTTAATAAAAGATTTTGCCAACAACACGTACAGCATACCCAACAGGCTAACCCCAAGGTTGGTGAATTTTAAGATTGTGGGAAGATTTTAGAATGATATGCTGATGTGCTAATGGGACAATACCGCTATGGTAGTATTGGTATAAGTTGATATCACCCTAACTGATGCTGCAATGATACATAAGTCATCTGTAACCCGATTAAATTAACATTTCCCTGGCTCTTTTACTCCTGGCAAAGATTAACTTAGTGTAACCAAATAATTGCCCCATGTTTATACTTACACAATTTTTTTATTTACTCACCGCAGTATTGATGCTCCCTGCAGAAAATACAGAAAAATGTACTGAATTCAATTGCGATAAAACAGTTACCTACTCCATCAGCAAAATTGTAAAGCTGAAAGACAATACTGAAGAGTTGGTCAGTTTTGAGATAAAAATTAATCCATCTGCCGGCATCATCAACCTGAAAATTGATCACCCTCAAAAAGGTAAAGTTGATTTTAACACAGCAATTACCAGTACTGATTGTTCCCTTAATGCCACACTTACCAATGGAGAAGCCATATACAAAGGTTATACAGTACAACCCGATGGCGGCAGATCAAACACAGCCATTCACATCAAAGCCGGAAGTGATAAAATAATCATTACCGAATATGACCCTTTAACCGGACGCCAGCCCAATTACTATATGCTGGTGGATAAATGGGTTATTTCAGAGTAATCCCATCAGCTAATCAGCACATTAGCTAATCATCCCATCAGCACATCAATTATTCTGCCCAACTCATTACATAACCAAGGTTTTCAATATCCAGCGCCTGTTTGGTTAGTTGCAACGGATGAAAAGTATCCACCATTACGGCCAGTTCGGCTGTTTCTTTGGCACCAATACTTTTTTCTACAGCGCCGGGATGTGGCCCATGCGGTATGCCAGCAGGGTGCAGGGTAATCATGCCCCGGGTTACATGCTTGCGGCTCATAAATTCACCAGCCACATAGTACAGCACTTCGTCACTGTCAATATTACTGTGGTTGTAGGGTGCCGGTATGGCCTGAGGATGATAATCGAACAATCTTGGACAAAAACTGCACACTACGAAATTATGTGCTTCAAAGGTTTGGTGTACAGGTGGCGGCTGGTGTACCCTGCCGGTAATAGGTTCAAAATCATGTATGGAAAAGGCAAACGGGTAACAGCAGCCATCCCAGCCCACCACATCAAAAGGATGATGCGCATAATGCAGCCCGTACTGCACCCCCTTCTTTTTTGTTTTGATGAGAAAGTCGCCGCTTTCATCTTTGGTAACTAAGCGTTGCGGTGCCCGTATATCCCTTTCGCAAAAAGGGCTGTGCTCCATCAGTTGACCATACTTGCTCATGTATCTTTTGGGGTAACGTATTGGGCTGAAAGACTCTACGATAAACAGGCGGTTATCTGGCGTGGCAAATTCCATTTGATAAATAGTACCGCGGGGTATCACTAAATAATCACCATAATCAAATGGCAAATCGCCGTACATGGTTTTGAGTGTGCCGCTGCCTTCATGGATAAAAATCATTTCATCAGCATCGGCGTTTTTAACAAAATATTCTGTGGTACTTTTTTGCGGCGCTGCCAGTACAATGTGCAGGTCGCTGTTAACAAGCACCGGAATGCGGCTTTGCAAATAATCGGCTGCAGGCGGTATCTTAAATCCTTCAAAGCTGCGGTGCTTCAGCATTTTTTCTTCGGCCACTTCCGGCGCTACTGATACAGGTTCATCCACACTGATGATTTCAGTAGGTGGATGACAATGGTATAATATGGAATAATCGTTGCTAAAACCTTCAGTAGAAAACAACTGCTCGCTGTACAGCGTACCATCCGGCTTGCGGAACTGCGTATGACGTTTATGAGGGATTGAACCCAGTGTATGATAATGGGGCATTTTAATTAAGAATTAAAAATTAAGAATTAAAAATTGGACGGTGTGCTTATTTGCACAGCCTGCCGGGTAACGGCACTGCGCTATTTATTCAGTTGCAGCGCCACCATCAGGAAATAGTACTTCCAGGTGCGCTTATCTATCCAGTATGTAAAATTGCGCTTTAATGGCATTGTTTATCTTTGTTGTGACTATAACACAAATTTACTAACTGTAATTTACAAAAACTTGACAAGAATAGGTTTAATTTCTGACACACACCATTATCTGCACCCGGCCGTGGCAGAGCATTTTGCCAATTGTGATGAAATATGGCATGGCGGCGACTTTGGGGATATGGAACTGGTTAGCCATTTAAAAGCGACAGACAAAACCGGTAAAAAGATTTTCCGGGGTGTTTATGGCAATATTGATGGTTTTGACATCAGAGCCATTTACCCGGAGGAGTTGCTGTTTACCTGTGAATTGGTAAAAGTGTACATGAAGCATATTGGTGGCTACCCGGGCAGGTATGCAACGGGTGTAAAAGACAGGATACTGGCTGAAAAGCCCCAAATCTTCATCAGCGGTCATTCGCATATTTTAAAGATCATGTACGATCAAAAACTAAACTGCCTGCACATAAACCCGGGGGCGGCTGGTAAACAAGGCTGGCACAAAGTACAAACACTGGTTCGATTTGCAATTGATGGCAAAGACATTAAAGATTGCGAAGTGATTGAATTGGAAAAGTGTTGAAGGGTTAAATTAAATCCTTTTTAAATTGATCTATTTCTGCAATAAATGATTGCGCCTCCAGCAGTGATTTATATTCAGGGCCTGCCATCATAAGCAGTTTCAACCATTTTTTGTGCATATTTTTAAGAGATATGTTGTGGTAAAGAAATATAGCCAGTATGATAAACAACAGTGTAATAGGAAATGTTATCAGCCAAAAGCTGCTGCTGCTGTAATTGATCCAGCTGCTGTGCCAGAACCAGGTTGTGTAAAAGGGTATCTGCAGCATCAGTATGCGGGTAGAATTAATGGTAGACAATTTTAATACAGCAAGTTTCTCCTGGGTTGATGTTATGCTCTCACTGTAATTTATTTGCCTGATGATGATAATATGCCTGATATAAACTGCCACAGCAAAAACATTAAAAAGCATGATTATGCCAACTGAAATGGTAAAATAGGGATTACTGAACCAATTACCCCAAACCAGCATGGCCAAAAAAAGTACCCACAGCACTCCAAGCACAGCCACCCAACCCTTATACGCTGCCAAAGTATTGAGCCTGTATCTTGCTTTTTCCGTTTGCAGTGTTTCAAAGCAGCGCAGGTTTAGTGCCCACGACTGCAGGTTAAGCACCCTGGCCTCCTCTATCCTTCTGTCATAAGCCTGCCATATATTTTTCAATTCAAAGTCTTCCATAATTATTGATTTACAGTTGCAAAATTTTGTTTGAGCCTTGCTTTTATACGGCTTAGCTTTGTAGCCACATTGGTTTCAGTAATACCAAGTACAGTAGCTATTTCGGCATAAGTTTTTTCATCCAGATAAAGTATCATCAATGCTTTGTCGAGTGCATTTAATTGGCTGATAAAATGTTGCAGCAGGTTAATATTAGCTTCCGCTTCTTCACCGCCGGTGTCTGCCAGCTCTGTATGATGGTTTTCCAGTGAAACAATTGTTGCAGCTTTGGTTTTACCCCGGTAAAAAGAGATGGCTACATTTAGGGCAATGCGGTACATCCATGTTGTGAACTTATAATTATTGTTAAAGCTGTGCCCCGATTTCCACAAATGATAAATAATCTCTTGTGCCAGGTCTTCCCGGTAACCGGCATCAGCGCAATAAGAGTTGCATATCTTAATGATTATGCCCTTATTAAAAGTAATAAGTTTATAAAATTCTTCCCTTGACTGCTGTGTATCCATTTACCAGTTTCCTTTACCTATTATTCGCAAAAAGGCCAGCAGAATCACAAACATTTCAAAAAAAAGGATAATAGAGGCATTTCCCGAATTTTTAAACTGGCTGCAATATCCGGGGCAGAGCAAAAAATACGGAATACTAAATCGTTATTCGTCGCTGGTTAAATAAGTAACATTAGCCTGTTAGTTTTTCATTACCCGATATCCGATTATCAGCAACAATTCTATGGCTGTAAAAATGATAAGGAAAGTCCTTACCCTGTTGCTTTTAACAATAATAGAAAAGATGAGCAACAGCAGAAAATTAGTTACCTGGCTAAACCACCCCATTATATCGTACATCTTTCCAATATTCATCGAACTGACACTTCTCAAAGCAAACTTGTTCAGTAGTAAATATACCAGCGCCATAAAAAATGACCAGCACATATAAACCAGCAGCAGTGTTACCGCCTGGTTATCGTCTTCCTTATTCTTTGTAACGGGCTGGGCATATTTCAACGGGCTTCCGCAATTACGGCAGAAATTATCTGTAGTGCTGAGTGGGCTGCTGCATTGTACACAATTCATCGGGCAATGTTTAATTTTACTGTTTAATATTCTCTTAACAGGAACAAAGTATTAAATAAATCCTGAAAAAGCAATAGAACGGGGTGATAGTTAATAATTTATAAAAAAAAGCCCCCGCAAAATGCAGGGGCAATAGTATTACAAATTTCAATTTTAATAATTACGTGCCTTCAGTTCCACACGGCGGTTTTTAGAGCGCCCGGCGGCAGCTTTATTATCAGCAACCGGTTGATCCTGTCCGTAACCCGTAGCAGTCATTCTGCCGTCATCCACACCCTTGCTTTTAAGATAAGCCATTACAGCATCAGCCCTGCTTTGGCTGAGTGCCTGGTTTTTATCCGCTTTGCCGGTATTATCGGTATGGCCATCAATATTCAGCATCAGCGAAGCATCATCACCCATTATCTTAGCCACTTCATTGAGCGGCTTGAATGACTTGGGAAGTAACTTGGCACTTCCTGTTGCAAAAAATACATTTTTGGCAGCGTAGTTGATTTTATCAATTACTGTTTTGGCTATTTCGGGGCAACCACTGTTGCTTGCCGGTCCTGCCTTATCAATACATTTATCTTCTTCATCGTTAATACCATCGCCATCGGTATCTGGTATAGGGCAACCATTATAACGGGCTACTCCGGCAGTTGTTATACACTTGTCCTGCTCATCGTTAATGCCATCACCATCGGTATCAGGTACGGGGCATCCTTTGTATTTTGCAGTTCCAGCCACTGTTGGGCAGCCATCACTTCCATCAATAATACCATCCCCATCTGTATCGGGGCAACCATCAAATGAAGCCAGTCCTTTTACATCAGGGCATTTATCATTATCATCAATCACACCATCATTATCCCTGTCTTTTGGTAGTTCAACTACTACAGGTATTGCAACAGCAACTGGTGCTTCCACCACTTTGCGCTTGAATAAATTACCTGCAATACCTATACTGTGAAACAGGTGATAAGCGCCCAGTTCTGTTACAGGAATCCTGTATTGAGAACTCAGCAGTAAAAAAGCATCGTCATAAAAGTTTACCTGTATACCTGCGCCTGCAGGAATGAAAGCACTGTAATAACCTTTGTATTTAGATATGCCTGCGCCCAGGGTTAAAAAAGGAGATACCCAGTATTTATCTGTTGTTAATTTAAGATTGGCTGTAGCTGAAGCTTGCAGCAACAATTCATCAGTAACAGGTGCAGGTTTATTAGGCACCGGATATTCAACATAAGTACCATGTATCATACCTGTAAAATCAATATGCTGACCCAAGCCTTCAGTATAACTAATGCCAAGCCCTGCTGACATCCGCTTTGCTTTGGCAAATTGTTTTGATTTTATAACACTGGCAAGCCCCGCAGAACGAAGATCTGCAGCAGTCTGAAAGTCTGTCATGGTAAAATGTACCCCTAAAGCCGGTCTTTTCCTGTAGTCATTTTGGCTGAAAGCAGTTAAAAACATACCCATTGCCAGTAATGACATTAAAAATTTATTCATATATGTCAATTTTCTAATCGCACAAAAATAACGGCTTAGTACCAAAACTTAAAATTATTTACCAACATAATTTTAACGGTACAAAAGCATGATTTACAGGTATGACAACACTCTGGGCAGATATGCTGCAATAAGTTATACCTCAGCGGTAATTTTTACCCAAAACTTCCACTTTTACACGGGTAAGCCCCGAATTGATAAAAGCCAATTTTTGAGCCGCAGCACGGGTAAGATCCACTATACGGCGCATTTTGGGGTGCAGGCGGTCGTTTACCTTAACTATTACTGATTTGCCATTGCGCATATTGGTTACTTTCAGCCAGGTACCCAGGGGCAGCACATTACAGGCACAGGTAAATTTTGCCTGGCTGTAAATTTCTCCATTGGCGGTTTTACGGCCATTGAATTTATTAGAGTAAAAACTGGCCGTGCCGTACAATACCTTACTTACCCCTTTCTTTACAACTTTTGGAGTATCAATTTGCCCGGTTGCTGTTGTAGTGCAGCAGCAAAATATAGTTGCCATCAGGCATACTGCAAATCGCTTGCTTAATTTAATGATACATTTTATACCCATTTTCTCTTTTTACCTGTTATCAGCAAAATATTTTTCCCTCATAATCTTATCTTCTCCATAAATATCATCATAAAACTTAACTTTCCCGTTTTTGCCCTCGCAACTGAAATAACGGATAAACAGCGGTATTTTTACTTTAACATCCATGCGCCGGTGAGATTTTACACCAATCCAGCTTTTGATAGAGTCTGCAGTGTAGCGCAATGTATCACCCCTTGGCGCAATAATACTATCTGTTTTTGCAATATAAAATGCCAGTTTCTCCCATTCCTGCACCCTCACACAACCATGGCTGAGGGCCCTGGCTGCATTTTTAAAAAGATAACGCTGGTTGGTATCGTGCAGGTACACTGAATGCTTATTGTTAAAGTTAAACTTAAATATACCCAGCGCATTACCATCGCCGCTACCCTGCTGTATCCTGAAGGGAATACCTTTGCTGTACTTACTCCAGTTAATAGATGCCGGATTAATGGATTCACCTTTGCTATTCAATAATTTAAGCCCTCTCCTTGAAAGATAACCGGGATTACGTTTTAATCCGGGCAGCATTTCCTTTGCAATGATACTGGTGGGTACCGTCCAGGTTGGGTAAGTAACCATATCGGTAATGGTACTGCTCAGTTCAGGAGTACGTGTACCCGGTTTACCTATAATTGTCCGGGACTCAAGTGCAATCGTATCATGATCCCAT
>JANMDL010000443.1:0-1615 GCA_031376295.1 Chitinophagales bacterium | reverse complement strand
CGTTGCTGTCCATGTTTCGTAATCATCCCTGTTGTCTACTTTCCAGTTGCCTGCCAGAAACAGGGGAACATCAACCGTTTTTGGCCGGGGTATGCAGCATATTGTTACAAGTGCCACCAGGGAAAGTATTGTTTTCATCATTATCTTTTTTAATCTGCAGCAAAATTGCAGTAAATGATTGACGCCAGATTGTAAAAATGCGACAAACTCAGTTATTGCCAATAAAAAGCGCCGAAAGTGTAAGGTTGCCTGCATAAAACTCACCCGGCGGCTTGCCGGTAAACTCTTTAAAGTCTTTGATAAAATGCGCCTGGTCGTAATAGCCATTTTCATGTGCCAGTGCTGTTAAACTGCCGGTTGGTAGCTGGTTAAGCATTTTTAATGTGGTTTGCAGGCGAATGATTTTTGCCAGTTGCTTGGGGCTGATACCAATAGCCGCAGCAAACCTTCGCTCCAGCTGGCGGCGGTTAATGTTCAGTTGTACCGATAGTGCATCAACCGACCCGGTACCACTCAACAGCAGCATAGCATCCACACCGGCCCTTGCAATGCGGTCAATAGTTTGCGGTGCAATTAATTGCTGCAATAAAAAATTTTCAATAATGCTGATGCGTTGCGGGGCGTCAATGGGTTGCAGCATGGCAGCTTCCAGTTGCAGTGCTTCGGGGCCAAACAATGTTTCCAGCGGAACGGCCCTGTTTTCCATTTCTTTTATGGGCAATGTGGCAAAGGGCATAAATCCATCGGGGTGAAATCTTACTGCAAAAATACCTGTATGGGCCGTTGGCTCAATTTCAAGCGGACTGGTAACCTGGCCAAATACAAAACATGCAGGTTGCAGAATGGTTTCCGTATTGCTGGTATACTGCCTGTAGCGGCCGCCATAATGAAAAATCATTTCTATGCAGCCATCGGGTACAATGCGCTGCTTCTCCGGGTACTCAGCAACAGGTGCTTCCAGCGTCCAGTAACACTTTACAAAGCTTTCCAGCAATGCTGACGGTGAATAAGTATTGTAATCCATTTGCAATGGGCTTTTTTATTGCTGCCCGGTAATTGAAGCCATTGCAAAGATGAGACTTATTTTTTACAGTTAAACCCGGCATGTTCAGCCTCCATTAATTTTGCCGGCTTGTACGGCAGCCATTTTTTCGTATTTGTTGTGTATAACCAGTATCAGCAAACCAAAGCTGATGGCTGCTGCAATCAGTACTGTATTTATAAGGCCGCTTACTGAAAATGACAGCCTGATAAGAATGGTTGAAATAATAAACCCTGAATTTCTTATCACCTTATGAAATGCATCGGTATGAAAAAATGATAACAACAGTAAGATAACGTCTATAATAATGAGCACAGTAAAAAACTGGTCGAAGAAGATATTGTTGATATTTTTAAATGAAACACCTGGATGGCTGGAGGGGAAAAATGTACCGGTGAACCAGTTTGCAAAAGAATAAATGCCCACTGCCACCAGGATAGGTACCAGGCAAACAGAGATAATCTTTTTAAAATGTATAAATTTTTGTATGTTAGTCAGCACAGGTTTTTCTTCCTCCTTTTGCTGGAAGCGTTTTCTGCTTTGCGCATAAAATAAAAAAAGTAAATAAAACAG
>JANMDL010000418.1:0-3033 GCA_031376295.1 Chitinophagales bacterium | reverse complement strand
GCCACGAAAACTGGGATGCCATGCTGGAAGCTGAAAAAGGGAAATTTTGCCTCAGTTGCCAAAAGCAGGTGGTGGATTTCAGCAATATGACAGACAGTGAGGTGCTCAAATTCATTGATAGCAATATGGGCAGCACTTGTGGCAGGTTTATGCCCGGGCAGTTGGAGCGGCCTATCACCCTGCGCAAGGAAGCACATTTTTCCTGGAAATATATCATGCGCATACTGTTACCCGCTTTTTTAATTACGAGTAATAAAGTAAGGGCACAAGGCATGATGGCATACAGGCCAACGGTTACAGTTCCGGTTCCGGTAAAAACCAAAGCAAAGGCTGAGCCTGCCATCAGCGGTAAAATAATTGACAGCCTTACAGGCCTGCCGGTTGCTGCTGCATCTGCAAAACTAAAAGGGCATGCTACCGGCACCCAATCTGCTGAAGACGGCAGTTTCACATTACCCAACCTCATAAAATTGAAAAATACTGAGCTGGAAATAAGCTGCATCGGCTACGAAACAAAAATCATCCCTATCAATGATATTACTGCAATTGCAGCAATAAAACTGGTACCTGCAAGCATTATGATGGAGCCGATTGTTGTTACCTCAGATGGCTCAACTAAAATTTCATGCAGGATCAGGATGGGTGCTTATTACACCGTATCATCAAAAGAAATAAACAAACCTGTTCCCCTAGTTCAAAAAATAACCGACAGCCTTTCGGGTAAAAATAAAATAAAAACCTACCCCAACCCGGCTTACAGGGGCAGTGCCATCTGTATTGATATGAAAGGGATGGAAACGGGTGAATATATATTACAACTCTGCAATGCCGCAGGCAGTATTGTGATGCAGGAAAAAATACAGGTGCCGGTTAAACAATTCAGTTTTCAATGGCAGTTAAGTGGCAGTATTGCCGCAGGCAGTTATTTCATCCGCATCAGCAATGCAAAAAACAAACTCATTTATACCAATAAAATCATCATCCGGTAACCTTTGTTTCAGAGTTGATAGTTAGTTGTTATACCGGTCGTGCTATGTTACCTTGACTAATTGCAAAATAAGGAACTGCCGGCCGGTTTTTTTATGCTTCACTTATAAGCCGGATGAAACTGCTGCAGTGTACTTCGCAGAAAATCCCTGTCGAGGTGTGTATAAATTTCGGTAGTGGTAATACTTTCGTGGCCCAGCATTTCCTGCACGGCACGCAGGTCGGCCCCACCCTCTACCAGGTGCGTGGCAAATGAATGCCTGAAGGTATGCGGCGATACTTTTTTAGTGATGCCTGCCAACCTGGTCAATTCTTTGATAATTAAAAAAACCATTACTCTGGTGAGCCTGCTGTCCCTGCGGTTTAAAAACAAAATATCTTCCTGCCCTGGTTTTATGGCAATATGTCCCCGCTGTGTAGTCCGGTACAGTTCAATATATTTTGCAGCATCATGGCCGATGGGCACCAGTCGCTCCTTATCACCCTTGCCAATCACCCTTATAAAACCGTCCTGCAGGTACAGGCAACTGATGCGCAGGTTCACTACTTCGCTTACCCGCAGCCCGCAACTGTACATCGTTTCCAGCATGGCTTTATTGCGGCCCCCCTCTGCCTTACTCAGGTCTATTTGTAAAATTATTTTTTCTATCTCTTCAAAACTAAGTACATCAGGTAATGCCCTTTTAAGCCTGGGCGCTTCCAGCAGGGCAGAGGGATCGGTGGTGGTAATCTGCTCTATAAGACAATATTTGTAAAACCCCTTAAGGCCTGAAATAACACGTGCCTGTGAGCCGGGCACCATACCCAGTTCTGCAATCCATTGTACAAATTTTTCCAGGTCGGCCAGCGTAACTTCCTGCGGTGTTCTGGAAGTGCCTGCCTGTTGCATCCAGGTAGTGAGCAGCTCAATATCATGCAGGTAAGCCTGTACTGAATTGTCTGCCAGCGACCGTTCTAACTGCAGGTATGCCTTAAATCCTTTTTTATATGCCTGCCACATCCTGTTTATTTTTTTTCAATGCTCATTATAAATAAATATACCCTTATTTTCGCCAAGCAAATTTCTAAGCACAAAGCAACAATAAAAACTGATGCAACCCGTAAATCTAAAGTCGTTTAAAAAGAAGGTAGTACTCAACAAAAGAGCTTTCAGGTCATTCTTAACCCGGCTGGAAAATAATCCACCCCGCGGATTGGATAAAATTCCTGAAGCTGTTGAACCTGAAGTATGGAAAGAGGTGGACTGCCTCAGTTGTGCCAATTGCTGCAAAGTGATGACTCCCACTTTTACCACAAAAGACATTAAACGCATATCTACCCATTTTGATATGACACCTGCTGCATTTAAAGACAAATGGCTGATGTACGAAAAACGGGATGGAGATTGGCAGAATAAAAAGCAGCCCTGCCAGTTTTTAAACCTGACAGATAATAAATGCTCCATATACGAAATACGGCCCGAAGACTGCTCCGGGTTTCCCCATCTTTCTAAAAAGAAGATGACTGATTACATGCACGTACACAAGCAAAACCTCCTTTACTGCCCTGCCACCTATACAATGGTGGAAAAAATGAAAGCCATGACACTAAAATAAACAGGATGCTGGTTTGTTTGCAATAAAGTGTCTATAAGTATACATCTTCCAGCAAAAAATAACCTGCTCCGGCGGCAGTAAGTGTAACTGACAGCACATCAAACTGTATCCGTTGCCATTGCGGGTACTGAAGCAGGAATTGCTGCGCAGCGTTGATAAGGTGCTGTAATTTCTTTTTTCCTACTTTTTGCTCAGGGTAGCCAAATTTTTCGCTGCTGAGTGTTTTAACTTCAATAAAATGAAGTGTACCTTTTTTCTCGGCTATAATATCCACTTCCCAATGCGAAAAGCGCCAATTTTGATGCAATAAGGTGTATCCGGCTTCTTTAAACCAGGCTGCAGCCAGCGCTTCGCCCTTTTTACCGGTAGTATTGTGTTTGGCCATACTGTAAAATTGGGGTTTTTCTGTTAGATATGAAACTATAAGAGCCTGTTTAAATTTTATTCAATA
>JANMDL010000385.1:0-3446 GCA_031376295.1 Chitinophagales bacterium | reverse complement strand
TAAACGACATTGATTTTATAAATAATAAATGTCGTTTAGCTAAGGTGACCTTGCGATTTAAACATGTAACCCCTACGGGTAATGTCATTAAGTTAAGGATTTCCTTGCCCAATTTCTGTCACCCCTCCGGGGTTTGAGCCTTCAAATTGGCACTTTTGCTATAAAAACGCCACCCTTTCAGGGTTGGTATTTTCTTAACTTAACAACATTGCGCCCCTACGGTATTTGCCATGCTTAACTAAGCAGCATTTATTTATAAACCGGTATAACTTAACCGCCTTCCTCTGTATATTTTTTAAAATTATCCAGTATCGCCTGCCAGCCATTACGTTGTAATTCAACAGAGTTCTCCTCTTCGGCTTCAAAGCTTTCCTCCAGTTTTGTGGTGTTACCAATGGCTATAAAATCCACTTTCAGTTTTCTGCCGTCGCCCATGGTGCTTTCAATGCATTCATGCAGTTTCACCACATCATAAATACCCCCAAAGTCGAAACCCATGCTGCCGTCTTTTGCTTCCATGCGGTATACAAATTTACCGCCGGGCTGCAAATCATTCTCCGCTGCTGGTGCATGCCAGTCGCTGGATGCAAAGTTCCAGTGAATGATGTGTTCGGGCTTTGTCCAGCAATCCCATACTTTTTGTACCGGGGCATCAACCAGGGCTTCTATGGTAATAACAGTTTTGTTTGTTTCCATTGTTGATTGTTTTATAATTTGATTGGCGGTACAAATATCAGTAATCTCTTCAATACCTGTACTGTGCAGTAACAAAAATAAAAGGGTTACACCAAGGGAAGTTTACCTCCTCCTTATCTCCATTATATGGTTAACCAGTTTTTCGCCAAGGTTCATTACATTGTCAATCAGCAGGTGTTTCAGTTTCTTGATATCATCCGGCGCTGCTTCGGTAAGTTCAGGGTAGTTGTCAATAAGATAAGCCAGTATCGCCTTTTCAAGCCCATCCAAAAATTTGTCTCCGTTGATGTAATTGTCACTTTTATATGTATCCAGTACCGCCAGTTTTTTTTGCAGTTGCTGCTGCTGCACAGGGTTCGCAAAATAAGCCTTTTGCCGTTCAATTTCTTCCGTCACCGCACCGGGTTTGCTTTCTATATACCGGATCATGTACTGCTCAAAGTCAAAATCTTCCTCCTTCAGCACCTGCAGTATTTCAAATTCCTTTGGGCCATAGCCGCTCATAGATGCACGCACAGCATTAATATAGCCGGCCACAGATGGGAATTGCTGGTGTAAAAAATCCCTCAACCCTGCTAAAGTTGTTGTAAAAAAAGCCTTGCCGGCCTGCTGTTCAGCTTCTACATAAAAGCTAACATACTCTCCGCCAAAAAGCGTTTCTTCTTTTATCCTGAAATTGGAATAGTTTGTATTGTCCATATCCTCTTTTTAGTTCACAAATGTAAACAGTTGATCAATAAATCTTTCTCCATGCTGCAAAAAAAGGCATCCCGTTACCGGAACGCCCATTTATTAATCACCATTAAAAAATCCTGTCTTATGCAGCAGGCTTAATACCTACTTCCATTTTGTTTACCTGCCCCAGCTTTACCACCAGTTCATCCACTTCCGTATCTGTATAACCCTCAGCCCTCAGCCGTATTTTATACATACCCGGTGCCAGTGGTTTTATGGTAAAGTTGCCGGCCTTATTGGTTTGCACCACCACCGTGGTAGTACCAATCAGCTCCACTGTAACATTGCCCACGGGCAGCTTTTGCAGTTCATCCTTTACCGTACCCCGCAGTTGTGTAGTTTGCGTGGCCGGGTTATAAATAAAGCGGCTGGTTTTATAAGTGGCTACAAAATCGGGGTTATCCGGTTCAATAGCCATCACCAGTTTATCCAGCTCATTTTTCAGCAGGTTATCAATCTCCCTAACCAGTTGCTTAGTATTGTCTGCAGAGGTAATGCGTTCCGATTTTGCCCCCCTTGGCCTGGGCACTGCTTCGCTGTAGCGCTCAATGCCTGCTTTAAAAGCCTGCAGCAGGGCATCCGTTATCCCATAGCTTTGCAGTGCCGCTGCATTGCCGGCTACTGCCTCGTATACATTGTTCACCACCGGCACAAGCAGGTCGTCTTTAAGGCGGTGCAGGTCGCTGTAGGAGTAATTGACCGACTGCTTTAAAGTGTTGTTTTTACTTTTGCTGGCAAAGGCAAACACAAGGCCGCCAACATTGGTTGCCATTTTGCAAAGATTTTTCTTTTCCAGCGCCTTATCCTGCGCCACACCGCTTATAACCTGGCTTTGGGCGGTGGCGGCACTTATCAGTGCCGCATTTTTTGCACTCAGTGCATTGCACCCGTTTTCAAATGCGGGGTAGTTTTTAATAAGGGCGGCATTTTTTTGGCAATGCTGCTCCGTGGTGCGATACATGTTAAGTTTCGCTTCCTGTCTTGAATTCATAATTTGAAATTTGTCCAAACCGTTTTTCATGGCTATACGTAAAACGGATCGGGGTTAAAGAAATTTTTTACAATACAAATTTTATTATTTTTTTAATACGGCGGTGTTAAAGAAATGTTTAAAATAGCAAAGGATTATTATCAATAAAAAAGGCGCCGGTAAAAACCAGCGCCGTATTGTTAAATTTTAAAAATAAAAGCTTTTGCTAAGATAATGCGGGATTTCTTAAAAAAAAGTTAATGTGGTTGGGGGGTGTGGGTATACGACTGAATGTTGGTTGCAGATGCTTATTTAGTGTCTCCATAAATAAATTTATATTTTTCTGAATAGTCTTCCTTCTGAGTAAAGTGCCCATTTGCTTTATTGTAAAGAAACACATATCGTACATTTGTAATTTTGTCTTGTGTGCCTAAATCTATTTTTGAATATCTAACTTTGCCAAAAAACACTAAATCATTTAATCCATCATTATTGTCGTCGGTAAATTTATGGTTTAGTTCATTTGGAATATTTATTTCATTTCCATAGCCTGTGCTGTAAGTCTGTGGCCGGTATCCTGAAAATCCATCATAAACCTGTTCGATAGTGTCCTTGTTTATTTTAAAAATTTGGTGTCCGCCATTACCGTGTGCAGTTGAAGATAATGCAAATAAAAATGCCTGTTCGTTTGGGTTTATTTTTACAATGTCAATCCTCATTGCTGATACTACTTTTAACAGTTTGCCTTCACTGTTTAAAATTATTTGAAATTTTCCGGGGAATTCTGCGTTTGAGCTTATTGGAAAACTATACTGGATAAAATAAAAATCCTTTGCCGAACCACTGAGTTTAATTTTTTCAAACCTGTCTAAAGCTTTTGACTTTTCACGACTTGGATATAAATGACAATTTTGCGCTAAGGTATTGATGAAATCAGCTGTGTCAATTACTTTTGAATAATATTTTTCTACTTCAAATGGACTCGTTTGAAACTCCAATTTTTCTTCATTTTTTGAAGTTGTGGCGGCAATAATTTCTGTATCAG
>JANMDL010000383.1:0-1828 GCA_031376295.1 Chitinophagales bacterium | reverse complement strand
GTATTAAACCCGGTTTTTTGCTTAAAATAACGCTTCAAATATTACTGAAATCGTACTAAATATTACTTTAATCTTTTCGTTAGTAACCACAACGCAATCGGCCAAAATCGCCTAAACCCTTTACTGTATTGAGTTTTAGCCAGAAAAAAACGGACAAAATATATACTATCTCTATAATCTAATTAAGTACCCCCTATAATTATTGTATTATTAATTTTTTATTCCGGCCAAATCGCTTTGGTTTTGGTGTAACAAGCTTTGCTTCGTCATCACATTACTCCCGACACCATGTGGGATAAAATTATAAAACAGCTTTGGACTGTTTTGTAAGTACAATTGGTTTTATATGCACTTAGAAAGCGGTTGGGCGCAATTTTTTTAACCAATGGTATTTTGAGTAAATTTTCTTCTGTTGATATAACCTGAGTGGTAAATATGCAAAAGACCCGCAAAACTGAAACAGAAGCGGTATAATTAACAATAAAGAATATTTTTGGTATATGGAATCCAGAATAGTTAATACCGCACTTTGTTCATTTGGTATGAGTGGCCGGGTGTTTCATGCACCTTTTCTGCAGGCACATCCCGGCTTTCATTTGTATGGAGCATGGGAAAGAACCAAAAGCCTGGCTGCCGAAAAATATCCCGGCACCAAAACATACCGCACATTGCAGGACTTGCTGTCAGATGATGCTATCGAACTGGTTGTGGTAAATACCCCCAACTACACACATTTTGATTATGCCCAACAGATCCTGCTGGCAGGAAAACATATTATTGTGGAAAAGCCTTTTACCAATACGGTGGCTGAGGCTGATGAGCTGATTGCATTGGCGGCAAAACAGCAGCGGAAAATTTCTGTGTATCACAACCGCCGCTACGACAGCGATTTCCGTACCATAAAAAAAGTACTGCAGGAAGGTTCGCTGGGTAGTATGGTGGAAGCCGAATTTCATTTTGACCGGTACAGGGAGGCCCCGGGCCCCAAGCAGCACAAAGAATTGCCCGGCCCGGGTGCAGGGGCGCTGTACGACCTGGGCGCTCATTTAATTGACCAGGCCCTGCAGTTATTTGGCATGCCTCAATCGCTGTTTGCAGACATTGCCATCATGCGGCCACAGTCGCAGGTAGATGATTATTTTGACATCATTTTATACTATCCATCTTTCCGGGTAAGATTAAAATGCAGCTACTTAGTAAGAGAAGCGTTGCCCGGTTACATTCTGCATGGCAGCAAAGGCTCCTTCATTAAACCCAAAACTGACGTACAGGAAACCATGCTGCAGGCGGGGCAAATACCCGGGGGGGCAGACTGGGGCAAAGAGCCGGATACAGAAAGGGGATTACTGCACACCGAAATAAATGGGGAAATTACAAAAGCATATATCCCCTCTTTACAGGGAAATTATGGCGATTATTATGAAGCAGTTTATGGGGCGATTGTTAACGATGGGCCCATGCCGGTTACAGCCGGAGAAGGCAAACAGGTGGTACACATTATTGAAACGGCTTTCCGCAGCAGTAAAGAAAGAAGGGTGATTGATTTGTAAACAACGGAGTGTAATAAACCTTTTCATCATTCAGTTAACGGTACTGGTTGCTGCCGGTCGGTACCTGGCCCTTGCACAGCTTGGGTCGGTCAGACCGAAGCTGCAACTTATAATTTATAAACGAAGTGAAATAAGCTTTTTCTTTTAATGAAAAGCAGCCAATACCTGGATGAATGTGGAGGGTTAGTTGTTAGATAATACTTTATTTCTTGCAATAAGGCAGCCGCCTGTAACCCCGGCTTTTTCGCCCAGTTTCGACATTTTCAGTTCTGTATCAC
>JANMDL010000372.1:0-6314 GCA_031376295.1 Chitinophagales bacterium | reverse complement strand
GGTGACGGGGCAGGTGAATTGAATAAGTATTACCAGCATTTACTTAGTGAGAATAAGCAATTGTACAACAGTTACCTGTATAATGAGGGGCCGAAAGCGGCTGTTACTATTACCGGGATAAAGCCGTACTATAAAGATGATGCCCCTTTGGTAAACGGCTATGAAATACTGAATAATTATTTTGACCAGTTGTTTACAGCCAACCCCAGGGTTGTGGCGTTTGGCGAAGATTTGGGGTATATTGGTGATGTAAACCAGGGTTTTAGTGGCCTGCAGGCCAAGCATGGTAACCAGCGCATATTCGATACAGGCATAAGAGAGCTTACCATTATGGGGCAGGGTATTGGTCTGGCATTGCGGGGGTTAAGGCCCATTGCTGAAATACAATACCTGGATTACCTGCTGTATGGTTTGCAACCGCTTAGCGATGATGTGTGTACTACTCATTACAGAACAGCGGGCCAGCAATCGGTTCCGTTGATAGTGCGTACCCGTGGTCACCGGCTTGAGGGCATCTGGCACAGCGGCTCGCCTATGGGTATGATTATTAACGCACTGCGTGGTATGTATGTATGTGTGCCACGCAATATGGTGCAGGCTGCAGGTATGTACAACACATTGCTGCTGGGCAACGACCCCGGCCTGGTTATAGAATGCCTGAATGGTTACCGGCTCAAAGAGAAATTGCCCGGAAATTTACTTGCTTTTACCGTGCCACTTGGGGTTCCGGAAATTATCCGGGAAGGAACTGATATAACGATGGTGACTTACGGGTCAACGCTGCGGGTTGTGCAGGATGCTGCAGAAACACTTTCAAAAAAAGGAATCAGTTGCGAAGTGGTGGATGTGCAAACGCTTTTGCCCTTCGACATTCATCACAGTATTGTTGAGTCACTTAAAAAAACCAACCGGATTGTATTTGTGGATGAAGATGTGCCGGGTGGTGCGGCTGCCTATATGTTTGGTAAGGTAATGGAAGAACAGGGAGGGTATAAATTTCTGGATGTATCGCCAAGAACAATCACCGCACAGGCGCACAGGCCGGCTTATGGCAGTGATGGCGATTATTTCAGCAAGCCCAATACTGAAGATATAGTGAGGGTGGTAAAAGAGATGATGGCAGAATAAACTGATTGGGAACTATAAAAGTAATTGTATGACTTTATACCAGGTGGATGCGTTTACCCATAAGTTGTTTGGCGGAAACCCTGCAGCGGTTATTCCTTTGCAGGAATGGATGGATGAAAAACTGATGCAGCAGCTTGCCAGTGAAAATAATTTAAGCGAAACGGTTTTTTTTACCCCTGCTGTAAATAAGCATGCCGACTATGATATCCGCTGGTTTACGCCTGAAGCAGAAATTAATTTATGCGGCCATGCTACATTGGCCAGTGCTTATGTGCTGTTTGAAATACTGATGCACAAGGGCGAAAAACTTGTATTTGATTCCAAAAGCGGGTTGCTCACCGTTGTTAAGCAGGATGATAAATATGTGATGGATTTCCCATCCTGGATGCCGGAGCGGCTGGAAATTGTACCGGAGGAAATGCGGCAGGTTATTGGTAATGCAGAAATACTCGGATTGTACAAAAACAGGGATTTTATAGTGGAACTGGCGGATGAGGAAGCTGTGCGAAACTGCAGTCCCGACTTTACTCTGATGAAGAAGCATTTTGATAAGGTGATCATAACTGCCCCGGGACGGGATGCTGATTTTGTTTCCCGTTTTTTTGCCCCGGTGCTTGGTGTGGATGAGGATCCTGTAACCGGTTCGGCACATGCACAATTAATACCGTTCTGGAGTGATAAACTTGAAAAAAAACAATTGTTTGCCAGGCAGCTTTCCCCCAGGGGTGGTGAGTTGTGGTGCTGCCAGGTAAACAAGGAGAGGGTAACAATGGCAGGGCAGTGTGTTTTTTATATGAAAGGCGAAATATTGCTTTAAACTGCTGTAGCTGATCAGATCAGATCAGGTTTTTTTTAATAGCATATTTAACCAGTCCAACCCGGGTTTTTGTATTCAGTTTTCTGAACAATGCGTCACGGTAATAATCAACGGTTCTTTTACTGAGCCGCATTCTGGTGCCAATTTCTTTGTGAGAAAGCTCAAGACAAATAAGTTTCAGAAATTCCGTTTCTTTTTCATTCAGTTCCACATCTTCAGCAGTAGGCTCACTTTGCAGGCCCTGCAGAAGTATTTCACTTATTCCTTCAGAAAGGTAGTACTGGTTTTTAAGCAGTGCCTCAAAAGCAGTGGCCATTTCAGTGGCATTAGCACTTTTGAGGAGATACCCCATTGCTCCGGATTGTATCATTTTGAGAATCATAGCTTCTTCCGAATGCATTGAAAATGCCAGTACTTTTATGCCGGGATATTTTTGAATAAGCGAAAGGCAGGTTTCAAACCCATCCATTTGGGGCATATTGATGTCGAGCATTATAATCTGAGGCTTCTTTTTTTTGCTGAGCATTTGCATTATTTCAATGCCATTTGATGCTTGAAGTATTACCTGGTATCCCGGAATTGTATTAATAAGATCTGCTAATGCGGAACGCAGTATTACATGATCATCTACCAGGCCAATAGTGTGTGTATTGTTTTTCATAATATTTGTTAGAGGCTAAACCTGGTTTAAATATGGTAAAGCTTTATACTTTCACCCGGTAAATCTCCGATTTTTGCTTTGGGCAGTGTAAAATTAAATAAAATAATGAATAAAAAAACTAGTCAAATGACCAGTAGGTGAGGCAAAGTAATCACATTAATACGTAATTACGATTGCCAAACCGCTTTAAGGCAAATTCTTATGAAAAGATAATTAATGAAGCAGCCATGCCGGTCATTGTACACATCGCCTTCCGTTGAATGTCAGCTGTTATGACTTGCTTTTTTGCTGATGCTACCAGGATAATTCTTGCAATCAGTAAATTGCCAGTTTTTCGGGTATCAGTATTGGCTGGTTTCCAAAGGGAATGCCACGTTTATTTTGAGGTTGTCTAAACCGGGTGGCCAGAACATGTTTTTTTAATTAGCACACGTATATGCCGAAGGCTGTTCTACCATAATAAGCTTGTTTTTGAGTGCATACTTAATCAGGCCTACTGTTGTGGATACTCCCAGCTTCTTCTTCATGTCCTGGCGTATTTTTTCAACCGACCTGATTCCAAGGAATATCTCATTGGCAATTTCTTTATTGCCTTTCTCTTCCCAAAGCAATTGCAGGATGTTTATCTCTCTGTTATCAAAATTAACCTTTTGTCTGCCCTTAATATGGTTAGATAAGCTATTATACTTTGCAAAATAAAGTGCTTCCGTCAATAACTTATTCCTGTATACCTGATCGGAGTAAGCTGCTCTTATGGCTTCGTACAGATTTTCAGGCTCATCATATTTGGATAAGTATCCGTGTATGCCCAGTTCAAGCAGATTGTTTGCCAGGGTAAGGTCAGCTTCTTCTGATAAAACAAGCACTTTTATATCCGGGTATGTTTCCTGGAGGACTTTGATTGTTTCAATACCCTTTAAAACAGACGTATGCAGATTCAGCAGCACAACATTACATAGTGCTTTACCTAATGACTGGAGCAATTCGCTCCCATTTGCAGCTTCAATAGAAATATTGATTTCGGAATAGTGTGAAAGATAGCTGGTTAGCACCTTTCTGAACACCTTATGTTCGTCAACAAGTGCAAGATTGATTTTTTCAGTATTCATAAACTTATGTTTGATGCGGTTAAATTGAATTTGTATAATGAAAACGACCTGGTTGTATTCACATACTGATGTGTTAAAGTAAATTTACAACCTTTTTGTACTCTGTGAAGCTGTCTTACCGTTACCTGGTGTATCCTTGTTTGCAAAAAACCTTTTTTTATAAGGGAGTGTGGGCTGTATTTCTTTGTGGTACTGCATTTCAGGGCTGCATACGGGAAACCTTCTTTTGTACTGAGGAAATCCGTATTTTTTCATTCAGCATGCTGCAGGTTACAGCAATACTGCTTTTTGTTATCCGCCATGTTAATATTGGAGTCGATTTTTTTGCAGTATATGTTTTTCTTTTCGTAAAAACCGAATTTTCTTTTCGTAGTAATACAAGCTTTTTAGCCATCAATATTTCTCACCTTTACAACATCGATTGATAGTAGGAGTAAAACAAACCAGTTATTAAATTGGTCAGGTGTTGAGGCATTATAAAACACATAAGGTAGAGTATACAGAGAGGCTCTGCTCCTTCTGCTGATGTACCTGGTTTTTTACAGGTAAACTATTTAGCTATCCCGTTCAGCTTGTTTATGTAACGATATTTTCTTCTGTAAAAGTTACAACGTTACAAACAGTAGCGCAAGCTCTGCCTTATTGGGAAATATGATCTTTTTACCAGAACCGATTAAAAGGCATTCCTCTATAAATTAGCTGTAAATATTTATATGTTTCTTTTGCAGCTTTCCCTGCAAAATATTTCTATATTTCCCGGGTTTAAATGATGGGTTATTCAGGTTGGTGCATGTAAATGTACAGGTCAGCCTGCCGGTATGCCCGTTGTATGTAAAAAAAATAGTACAGCAAAAGTACTGGCCACTGTTAATCTTTCACGGGCTAATTCAAAGCCCAACATTAATATAGTAATTTATAAATATTATACGCTTATAAAATCGGCCGCTTGGTTAGCATTCTCCAAAGTGATAATTACTGAGCATCAAACCCAGAATACAGTAGTGTCCTGAATCTTTATTATTAATCAGTACTGCCGGGTGCAGGAAACATCGAAATATATGTATACATATTATCCTTCCGTTTCACAACAATTAATATGGCTTGACCAAAAGCTAAGCGGAGCGTCTGCTAAATATAATATTGGAGGCTATGCCTGTATTAACGGCACTTTGAATTATGAAGCTTTTGAAACTTCACTGTACAGACTTCTTGGCGCCCAGGAGGCATATTCTACTTTGTTTAGTGATAAAAGCGGAGAGCTTGTGTGCAGCGTGGAGAATATCCTTGAAAAAGGTTACCGTATCGAAATTGTTGACCTGAGCGGTAGCACCGATGCAGCCACAGTTGCTATTGACTGGATGAAAGAGCATTTTGCTGTGCCCTTTGATGCCGGAGCAGAGTACCTGTTTACTTTCAGGTTGTTTAAAACAGGCAGCGAAAGTCATTTCTGGTATGCAAAAATTCATCACCTTATTGGAGATGGATGGTCCTTCAGGCTTTTGCTCAATCAAACGGCTGAACTTTATTCGGGTATTATTTCGGGCAACGAAGTTGAAAGCGTTCAGTACAGGTACAGTGATTATGCCGCCGAAAACAGGGCGTATTACCAGTCTTCTTCAGCTGAAACTGACCGTGCTTTCTGGCTGGAGGAGTATAAACATATCCCTGACCAGGCATTTTTAAAAATGCATACAGCAACAGAAAGGGAAACGGTGGCAGGCAGCGAATCGCTTTTGCTGGATGCCGGTGCAAAAAAAACATTACAGCGTATTGCAGAGGCCAATAAGGTTTCTTTGTTTCAATTGCTGATAGCCGTTTTCTCTGTTTATTTCTGCCGCACCAGGCAAAAAGACCGTATTGCCATTGCCGTGCCTGTACTCAACCGGCCTAAAAAAATTTACAAACAAACGGCAGGTGTTTTTATGAACCTGATAGCACTGCAGTTTTCACCAGCCGGCAATAACAGTTTCTTTGAATTGCTGGGCGATGTTAAGAAAAAAATGTCGGTCTATCTGCGCCACCAGTATTACGAGTTTGGTACGCTGCTGCAAGACCTGAAGCTGAACAACCACGATGGTGCACTTTACTCACTGCGTGTTTCATATGAAGATTTTGATTTCACCTCTTCTTTCGGGGGGCTGGATGTAAGTACAATTGCGCTTTCCAACCACCTTGAAACAGATCCGCTTGCGGTTTATGTGAGAGATTACAATAATGAGGGTTTTGACATAAGGTTTGTGTATAACAGAACCTATTTTACCAGGGATGCAGTCCTTTCTGTTATTAATGGATTAAACGCCGCACTTACTGCCGTTGCAGAAGGTAACGATATTGTTATGGATGATTTTCCTGTAATGAGCGAACCTGAACAAAACAATATACTTGAGATGGGTAAGGGCCCGGTAATCAAATGGAACCATAATAATTATGCCGGGTTGTGGGAGGATGCTGCTAAGCGGTACAGCAAAAAAACGGCCATTCGCTGCGGTTCATCCCTGTATAGCTATGCAGATTTGGATAATAAAGCCAGGCAACTGGCCCGGGTATTGCAACAGGCTGCAGCGGTCAGGGAGATGAAAAGGGCGGTTATTGTATTGCC
>JANMDL010000370.1:0-1701 GCA_031376295.1 Chitinophagales bacterium | reverse complement strand
TGCAATACAATTCTTTCCCTTTCATCCACCGTCAAATCAAACTCATTCATAAACCGCTCCCCTCTTTCATTCACATAAATTTCTCTTGGTTTGCGGTCGTGGCTGTTGCTCACCCTGGCCCAGGCATTCCAGAAGTTTGCCCTGCCGCTGCCGGGTTCTGTTTCTACCCCGCCTAATGTAGAAATATGTTTATCCGCATTATGAAAAACACAACCGGCTTCCAATGCAGCTATTATACCATCGCCTGCGGAGGTTTCTTTAGCTGTACTGATAAGCCGCAACCCCGGGTGCTGTTGTTCAAAAAAAGTTTTATTGGCTGCATACCCACCAGTGGTTAATACAATGCTTTTGCCCTTAAATAATTTTATTTGCGTATTGTACAACACTTCAATTGCAGCCACCCGGCAATTATCAACAATAATTTTTTGTAAAGAATGATTACAAAGCAGTGTTATATTTCCTTTTTCAACCAACTTTTCAAATACAGGAAGTAACGTTTTTAATACCGCTTTACCGGGCTGCATAATGGGGCCACCAAAATAATCACCGGCACCAAAGTAGGTACGGGGTTGCCCGTAAGCTTCATGTCCGTAAATAATTACCGGGGCTTTTTCATGAAAACAGTAACCCAGGTCTTCCAGCCAATCAATGGCAGCCGGTGCCAATGCAACAGCTTTTTTTGCAATCACCTCATCTGCCGTATGATTACTGATACGTTGTATATCTTTCCAGTGATTATCACTGTTGTCATCAATGCCCGCCTCCTTTTGCCTTTTTGTTCCGCCGGCACTTAAATGCCCGGCTGTAATATGGAGTGTGCCGCCTGGTTCCTTATCTTTCTCTATCACTAATACCTGCAGGCCCCTTTCCGCTGCACGTATGGCACAGGGAATACCTGCGGAACCAGCTCCAATTATTACTACATCATATTGTATCATAAAACCTGGTAGTTTACTGTAAAACCTTATATTAATAAACAGATTTGTCAGTACGCCGGTTGATGACAAAAGTAGTTACCAGTGAAACTGCTGTGATAATTATCATGAGCAGAAATGCGTTTCCGTAATCAGCAGAATTTTTACGCAGTATACCAAATACCATACCGCCCAATGCAAGGCACAGGGTATCAACAAAAGAGAGCAGCCCAAGAATACTTCCGTAAGCCGGCCCGCCATAAAGCCGCATTACATATAATTGTATCATGGTAAAAGTACCGCTGTACCCTGCACCCAGCAATACCGCATAGGGAATCATCAGCGACTGGTTTTTTACACTCAGCCACAAAAGCACACAACCTGCCAGCATGTTTAACACACTTATGAGCATCATCTTTTTTACATCAAACCTGTCGCTGATAAAGCCGAAAAGAAGTTTGCCAACGAGGCTGCTAATGAAAAATATGCTGGATACTTTTCCGATTTCTGCCGGATCTAATTTTAATCCCTTTAAATACAAACCATGATGCACAAATAAACCCCCGATGCAAAACCAAAGGATTGCGGTAACAATTACAACCAGGTAAAAATTTATTGATGTGGCAGCCTTTTTAAAATGTGCCTTTGCAGCTTCCCGGTCAATCTTTGGCTGCCCGCCGGTATTTCCTTCAATGCCATCTGCACTGGCGCCAATATCGGCCGGGTGATTTTTTATCAGCAAAGCCGGAATAAATATCAGCAAAGAACAAATAATGGCTTCATAAGT
>JANMDL010000305.1:0-4748 GCA_031376295.1 Chitinophagales bacterium | reverse complement strand
CATTTTTGGCGGCGGCTGCACCGGAGAAATTGTGAGCAGCGAAGGATTGATATTTACCAATCACCATTGTGGCTATGATGCTATTGCATCTTCAAGCAGTGTAGAGCACAATTATTTGAGAGATGGTTTTTATGCCATGAGTAAAGACCAGGAAATACAAAGCAAACTCACTGTTCAGTTCTTAGACAGGATTGTGGATGTAACAAAAGAAGTGGAAGATGCAGTGAAAGGTTTGTCATGGACAGACAGGGTGAAACAATTGCCGGATGTTTATAAAGCCATCACTGATAAAGTGCTGGATAAAGACAATGGAATGGCTGGAAGAATTTACAGCATGTTCAGCGGTAACCAGTACATTATGTATGTGTACAAAACTTACAGGGATGTACGCTTAGTGGGTGCACCACCAGAAAGTGTGGGAAAGTTTGGTGGCGATACTGATAACTGGGAATGGCCCCGCCATACCGGAGATTTTTCTGTGTTCAGGGTGTATGCGGCCAAAGATGGTAAACCTGCCGATTTCAGCAGTGATAATGTGCCTCTAAAGCCAAAGCATTTCCTGCCGGTATCTATCAAAGGATTTAAAGATGGCGACTATGCCATGATTTATGGATACCCTGGCGGCACCAACCGCTACGAAACTTCTTTTGGCGTAAAAATGAAAACTGACATTGATAACCCAACACTGGTAGGCCTGCGTGATATGCGCCTCAAGTATATGTACGGGCAAATGATTAAAGACCCTGCTGTAAAACTGAAACTCGCCAGCAACTATGCAGTTGTGGCCAACTACTGGAAGTTTTTTGATGGCGAAAGCAAGCAGTTACTCAAGTTTAAAACGTACGAAGAAAAACAAAAAAACGAGCAGGCTTTCATCAACTGGGCAAAGGGCAAGCCGGATTATGAAAATATTTTTAGTGAATTGGAAAAGAATTATACTGCCTGGAGGCCTTATGCAGTACACCGCCAGTACATGAGGGAAGGTGTGTTTGGCTCGCCGCTGGCAGGCTTTGCTGGCTCATTAATGCAAGTGGAAAATGCCTTGGTAAAAACCGGCAGTACCGCTGCAGATATAAAAAAAGCAATGGATGAAGCCGCAAGGGAAAGAAAAGCTTTTTTAGAAGGGGAGGATGAAGCCAGCGATGAAAAAATACTGGCAGCATCGGTAATGATGTTTTACAACAATGTGGATAAGAGCCAGCACCCAATAGGATTTTTCGAAAGCCTTAAAGCTAATTACGGCGATCTTAGGGAAGAGGCTACTTACAAGGCATGGGCCAAAGCGGTATTTGCCAATACTATGATTTTAAATGATGCCAAATGGGCTGCTTTTACGGCAAACCCTGATGGGGTTACGCTGCAGGCCGACCCTGCATTTGCTTATGCAAGCGCCTTCATTAAAAATTACAATACCAAGTACCAGCCGCTGTTTGCTACGTTCACCAACAAAAATACACAATTGGCAAGGGCGTATCTTAAAGGCATTATGGAAATGAACCCTGCAGGGGTAAAGAAAATGTATCCTGATGCAAATTTCAGCATGAGGGTGAGCTATGGCAATGTAAAAAGCTACCGCCCAAGGGATGGCGTTTTTTACGATTATGTGTGTACCAGCAAGGGGCTGTTAGAAAAATACAAGGAGGGGGATTATGAATTTGACCTGCCTGCCAAACAACTGGAGTTGCTGCGCAAAAAAGACTTTGGCCAGTATGCTGATAAAAAGTACAACGACCTGGTGGTAAGCTTTATCACCACCAACGATATTACCGGCGGCAGCAGCGGCAGCCCTGTTATTGATGCCAATGGCAACCTGCTGGGGCTGGCTTTTGATGGCAACTACGAGGCACTTAGCCATAAACTGGCATTTGATAAAGATTTGAACCGCACAATATGTGTGGATGTACGCTATGTGCTGTGGTGCATTGATAAACTGGGTGGGGCAAAAAACCTGATTGACGAATTGAAATTGGTAAAATAAAGCAGTACAACTTTATACAGGCCGCATCCTTTACAGGTGCGGCTTTTTTTTTGATGTATTTAAAAACTTCCAACTTATCCCCAATACTTTTATATTTTATAAAACAATTGTATCTTTTATGCGGTAAAAAAGGGGCGAAGCCGAAAACCCCATAAAAGAGTAGGCACAATTTTATACCAAAGTTTTTGGCAGCTTTTGGCACCAAAAAACTGCCCGTTTGTATGCATATAAGAAACAATCTGTCCGGCAAAAAACTAAGCCGGGAGCAACTCAAAAATGTAAAGGGTGGTTTACAGCAAGCAGGGCCGGGTTGCCTGCCTTATGGTGCACCCTGCACCTGCACCGATACTTGCTGCAGGGATTTACCCTGCCTTGGCCCTTATGGCGGCTTTGGCCCGGGTGGTCATTGTGGTGTGTATATTGATGGTGGCTCAGATTCTTAAACAAACTAATTTTATTAAATGGCCGGGCCGTACCGGCCATTTTTTTATGTGCCATGGTTTTTTAAACCCAGATTCACTGTTTGGGTTAAACTTTGTATTGCAAACAATACCTCAATCTTAAAACAACCCAACCTGTTAACTAATAACCCCATCAACTTATTACTGCCTTGCAAATACAATATTGGCTCCTCCCTGCTTCAGCGTCATTTCTTTTTTTGCCGGGTCAAAAATAAGTGTAAGGCCAGCCTGCTCAAATGTGAAAGTGGTTTTATCTACCGCCAGCAGCATAATTTTTTCCTGCCCTGAAGCCTCCAGTGTAATAGTGCCATCAGCTTTGGCAATATCAATTTTGAGAGGCATCTGGGCGGTACCGTAAGTGCCGGTAAGGGCATCCAGTTCCGCTTCTGTAAATACAATTTTTGCAACTTCTTTTGCGCCCCAGGTATTGTTAACGTCCGTAGCATCCATAAATATGCCGCCATCCAGCTTCAGATAAGTAATTTTCTTTTTGGTGTTGATGGCAATAGTGACTTGCTGTGGATTTTTTTCCCAAAGGGCTGCTGTTTGGTGCAGGGTTTGGCTGCTGCCATCATCATACTCAATTACCACATCGGTGGGTATGGGATAACCACCAATATTTTTTACAGCAAGTGTATAACCGGTTTTTGAGGGAGTGAGCCCTTCAACCGCCAGATCCATATAATACGGCGTAAAAAACCAATTGTTCCAGAACCAGTTGAGGTTTTTGCCGGAGAGGTTATTAAAGCTGTTGAACATATCCCAGGGAATGGGGTGCTTGCCATGCCAGCGATCCATAAAGCCATGCAGGCATTTTTTAAACAGTTCGTCGCCCAGCATATCTTTTAGTGCCAGGTAGGCCAGTGCCGGCTTGCCGTATTCATTATCGCCCATAGCCTGGCCGCTTAGTATATTCACCGGGGTAATAATGGGTACCTGGCTTTCGTCGGTAGGTTCTTTTGCCCAGCCCTGCACCCTGAACTGTTTAAAGAAACCGGCCGCATCCTTTTTGCCCAGGTCGTTAATACCAATCAGGTGTTCAAATGCCGTTGTCCAGCCCTCATCCATAAATCCATAGCGGTGTTCATTAATGCCCATGTAAAAAGGAAACCAGCTATGTGCTATTTCGTGTTCTGCAATAAAGCGCTGAAACACATCATCCTCCTGCGGGCTGTCGTTGGCCATCATGGGGTATTCCATATCAGCAATGCCCTGTATGATGGTGCTTTTTTCAAAAGGATAGGGTACACCCGGCCAGTTGTTGCTCAGCCAGTCCAGCGAATGCTGTATATGTTTTACCTGGTTGGCAAATTTGCCTGCCCCTTGTATATATGCGCTCTGGCAACTGGCCCTGCGGTTGGTTTTTTTATCCACTACCACACTTGCCGCATCCCACACATAATGGTTGCTGATGCAGAAAGCCACATCACTAATATTACCTGCCCTCCAGCGCCAGGTATTTTGTGCAGCCGGTACCGTTACCTGCCTGCCGTCAATATCTTTTTGAGTAACTACATTTATTACTGCATCACTGGTAAGGCTTTTGTTAAACTTTTCCATGTACGCAGGTTGCAGCACTTCGGCTGCATTCAGCAGGGTGCCGGTACCCCATACCAGGTAGTGCGTGGGTACGGTAACAGAAACGTTATAATCATTAAAATCGTTGTAAAACTCCTGCCCATCTGTAAAGTTCATGCGGTCCCAGCCATGCACATCGTCAAACACGGCCACCCTTGGGTAAAAGTAAGCAAGAAAAAAACTGGTACTGTCTAATTTGCCCTCCCGGCCGCTTATTTCGCTCAGCTCATAATGCCAGTCGAAGCGCAGTTGCACACTGTCGCCCGATGCCAGTGGTTTACTGAGTTTAACACTGCGGAAGGTTTGCCCCCGGGCATCAGGAAAAGGTTTTTCGGTTCCGTTCTCGGCAAATTTATCAATGCGGATACCGGTGGAAAGGTAGCCAGGTTGGGCAGTACTCATACGGGCTGTACCGGGGTTGTGTATGTTCAGTATTAATTTAATTACCGGGTTGCTTATTTTATCGGGGCTGCGGTTGATGTAGCTGATAGTTTCGCTGCCCGTAACCGTTTTGGTGGCAGGGTTAAGGGTAATGGCAATATTATAGCGGCCAAAGTTTTGCCAGTATTTGGGGCCGGGTTTGCCATCCATACTGCGGGTTTGGTTGGTATAAGCTGCTTTAATATTTTGCGGCATAAAAAGAGCGGGCTGCTGCGCTATGGCTGTGGCGGCGGCCAGCAAGCCTGCCAGTACAAATAATTGCTTCATGTTTTACTATACTTTTTATTAAA
>JANMDL010000302.1:0-3330 GCA_031376295.1 Chitinophagales bacterium | reverse complement strand
GAAGGCACTTACACCAGCGACCCTATCGGCATTTTGGATGTAACTATTTTGCAAAATAACATACTCGACCCGCTGCTGGGCATTAAGGACCAGCGTACCGATAAACGAATTGACTTTGTGGGCGGTATACGTGGCCTGGGCGAACTGGAGAAAAGGGTGAACAGCGGTGAAATGGCCGTGGCCTTCAGCCTGCACCCGGTAAGCATACAGCAACTGTTTGATATTGCCGACAGCGGCAATGTGATGCCGCCAAAAAGCACCTGGTTTGAACCCAAGCTGCGGGATGGCCTGTTAACGCATTTAATAACGGATTAAAACAACATATTTTCGTATAGCATACCTGCCTGTTTACATTCAGGCGGGTTTTTTTATAAATACCCGGAGTACAAAAATATGTTCCCGGTTACTGCAGTTTTGTAATCCCGTATATGCCCCATTGCCTCAGTGCATATTTTAAAAAAGCGGGAGGTGCTTCTGAAAATGATTTATCGGGAGTTTTTTCGCCCCCCTCCTTACTGCCTTTAAAAACCAATGTTTCGCTGCCACGGATGGCATACTTGGCAGCCCCCTCATGCATAATAAGTTTTTTGGTGCAGGGCGATACATCACCCTTGCAGGCAAGCAGGTATAAAAAGCAGGTTTCGGCCAAACCATCCTTGTCAAGGTCAGTAACTGATAGTGAGTTTTTACAAAATTCGGCCACCACATCCAGTCCGCACCAACCAACAAAATCATTTGTTTTCCATACTAATTCAGGTACGCCCGCCATACTGAAATGCCATGCCAGCAGTTCGGTTTTCCCTTCTTCATCACCCATATCGCCGGGCTTTGCCACATCGTATTTAACTTCATTAACAGTAAGGATAAGAATATGTTCCCCGGCATTATCTTTCCAGCGTTTGCCCTGCACAATTTTACCTGTGTAATATTGTTTGGCAATCATATCGATTTTAAATGGCAGCATTTTCAATTTGGTACTATCTGCAGCCTTGCAGTATTGTACTGCAGCAATAAAAATTACCAGCAATAATATGTTCTTTGTTAAGTGCATCCCTATAAAAATAATTTCACGTAAATCCACACAAAGGGTACCGCTACCAGCAGCGAATCAAACCTGTCTAAAAAACCACCATGCCCCGGCATAAAACTGCCACTGTCTTTCACGCCAGCCAGCCGTTTCAGCTTACTTTCCAGCAAATCGCCAGCAGTGCCAAAAATGGCGCAGATAGCAGCAATGATGGCCCAATCCTTTACGGTATAATAACCGGAAAAATAGCCGATAGCCGCTATTACAATTACGCAGAGCAGGGCACCGCCACCTGTACCCTCCCATGTTTTTTTAGGTGATATTTTAGAAAAAGGCGTTTTACCAATCAGGGAGCCAACAATATAAGCCATGGTATCATTTATCCAGATGGAGAAAATGATACCGCAGGGCAGTACATAAAAAGCAATGAAAGGAAAACTGCCGAAACAAACTGTATATACTCCGCTGCTTCCTGCTTTCATCATAATTCCGGCTGTATCCATCATCATCATGCAGGGCATTGTTATGTACAACAAACCTAAGGGCAGATAATAAATATAGTTTCCCGGCTTTATCAGCTTTATCAATTTAATATACTCCCACCAGCAGCCAAAATGAATGATGGTAAACAATACAACAAAGGCCCATTTATTCCAGAGCAACCCTGCCAGCATCACCACCGCAAAAATTACTGCAGTAAGCGCCCTTGTTTTAAAAACGGCTATATTCATTGCCATACTACACCCTGTTTGCTTTTTCGTCGTTTAAAAATTCATTGAAGGGCCGGGCTTTTTCTATGAGTATATTTTCCTGCATGGAAATGGCTATCCGGTTATTGACCGATATTTTTTCGAAAAGTATAAATAATGCCACCACAGCAGCCCCTGCTGCTAATCCGGCCCACCAGGGCAGGTTGCTGTTCATTTTAGTCATATCTACTTTACCGTCTTTTATCCCGGTAAAAAACAAAGCCATAATGGCAAAGCAGTTGTTTAAAAAATGTGCGATGATGTTGATCCAGATATTCTTACTCCTGTAAAACATCCATCCCAATACAAAACCCAGTGCCAGCCGGCTTAAAAACAGGTACAGCGATGCATGTATGAGGCTGAAAATGACAGAAGTAACTATGATGGCCAGCAGCGGCTTTTTCCACCAGCGGCAGAAAAGATTCTGCATGGCTCCCCTGAACAATGCTTCTTCAAAAATAGCAGGCAGCAGTGCCATAATGATGATAGCCGCCAGGAAGTCGCCCGAACTTTTAAGGTTACTCAGCCCAACCACCTGGTCGTTATACGCTTTTTCTGCAGCCATGGCTTTTGCATTAAGCACGGGTACATATTCCAGCAAAAACTTACTTAATTGGTGCAAAGTGTCAGCAAAAAACCCCGTAAGCAGTATTACAAAAAAGCCAATAACCACCTGCGGTACGGTTACATATTTGTTAAAACCCAGCCATATTACTTTTTTTCCATGGCAAACCAGCAGGTAAACTATGGCGGGTACAAGCATGAGCAACAGCGAACCAGAAACCTGAATCAGCCTGCCATACATCAAATTTTGAGGTTTCCCAATGGCAGTTACCAGTTCCAAATTTATTTTTTCGTAAGGTATGCCCATAAGGCCGGTAGCAACCAGTACTGTTACTATGCCGGCGAGTATGTACCCTGCACCCAAAAGCGCTAAAAGTACCCCAAATTGCGCCCAACCTGTAAAACCTTTTACACTTCTGTATTGCATCGGTTATTTAAAAATTTAGTGTGTAACTTTGCTTAATTTTTTATGGTAAACATTGGCAAGATACAACTTCCTGATTTCCCATTGCTGCTTGCGCCTATGGAAGACGTGAGCGACCCGCCTTTCCGTGCCGTTTGCAAGGACCAGGGGGCCGATCTGATGTACACAGAGTTTATAAGCAGTGAGGGATTGATAAGGGATGCGATAAAAAGCAGGAAAAAATTAGACATTTTCGACTACGAGCGCCCCGTAGGCATACAAATATTTGGCGGCGATGAGGAGAGCCTGTCGCTGGCGGCAAAAATTGTTGATGTAACCAATCCCGATTTGTTAGATATCAACTTTGGCTGCCCGGTAAAAAAAGTGGCATTGAAGGGTGCCGGTGCCGGTGTACTGAAAGATATTGACCTGATGGTACGGTTAACGGCCGCTGTGGTTAAAAGCACATCGCTGCCTGTAACGGTTAAAACCAGGCTGGGCTGGGACGATAATTCCCTCTCTATTGAAGAAGTAGCCGAACGCCTGCAGGATGTGGGCATACAGGCCCTTGCCATACATGGCCGAAC
>JANMDL010000290.1:0-2976 GCA_031376295.1 Chitinophagales bacterium | reverse complement strand
CTGATACTCACTTTTTCTTCCGCAAGCATAAAGTTCATCACTTTCCAGAATTTTTCTTTGCCAATGGTACCTGCACCACTTAGCAATTCAGTAATGGTATTGTTTGCAGCAGCACCTTCAGTAATACGTAAAGCAATTCTGTCAAATTCATCTTGTGTAATTGCAAGCGCCTTCAGGTTGATACAGTTGTCGCATATACCGCAGGCATTTACCGGCGGGCTGCCAAAATAGGCTGCAATGGCCTGGCTGCGGCAAGTTGCAGTATCTGTAGCAAAAGCAACAATGGCAGCAGCTCTCTTTTCAAACAATTCTTTCCGCTTAAAATAGGCAGGGCTGTTAAACCGGAAATCATCTGTATGTGTGCGGTTTTGCAGCAATGTAAGCTGTGGCTTATCTTTTTGCGGCGAATATTCAACAATGCCATAGCTGTGCAATTCCAGTAATTCTTTTCTTAATATACCCTCCTCTTTTTTTAAAAACTCAGCCAGCTTGGTTTCATAAATGTTAGCAGGAAAATCAAATACGCCCTCGTATGAACGCAGTATCCCTTTTACAGTTGGTTCCAGGTGCGGGTAGCTTTTTTCAAACTCCAGCAGGTTGGTTTTACTTATGGTAAATACGAAGGTAGCAGGCTTAAAAAATACTTCATTAAAACTTAACAGTTCCTCCTGCTCCAGCGCCTTAATGGCATAGGTGGCAGTTAATATGTTCAGTTTAAAAGCACGGGCAAAAACACCAATGTCAAAATTAAAAGCCAGTCCTTCGCCGCTGTTTGCTGCCACTTGCAGGTGGTTCATCAAAGCTTTATATACTGCCTTTATTGTTTCTTCCCCCGGAAAACGGATAGTTGCCTGTTCTTTAATATCAGCCAGTTCCCTGTTGTTGTACAGCAATACAGCATAAGCCCTTTTGCCATCCCGGCCGGCTCTGCCTGCTTCCTGGTAATAATTTTCAATGCAGTCGGGTACATCATAATGCACTACCGCCCTTACGTCTGGCTTGTCAATACCCATACCAAAGGCATTGGTACAGGCCATAATTCGTATGCGGTTGCTGATCCACGCTTCCTGCTTGCTGCTGCGTAAATCATTACCCAATCCGGCATGATAAAAATCAGCATTGTGCCCATGTGTTTTCAGCATATCAGCCACTTCTTTGGTGTGCTTTCTTGTTTTGCAGTACACAATGGCACTGCCCTTCACATTTGTTAAAATATCCAGTAATTTATTCTGTCTGCCTTCCACATTAAATCCGCTGTACGACAGGTTGGCTCGTTCAAATGATTGCTGAAAGATCTTTTGCTTTTGGATAAACTGAAGTTTGTCGCATATATCCCTTTGCACATCCGGTGTGGCAGATGCGGTTAGTGCAGCTATTGGTATACCGGGCAAGTGTTCTCTCAATGCAGCTATGCGCAGGTAAGGCGGCCGGAAATCGTATCCCCACTGCGATACGCAATGTGCTTCATCCACAGCAATAAGGTTTATTTTTAAGGCCGGTAGGTATTCAAGAAATAAATTTGTTTCAAGCCTTTCAGGAGAAACATACAAGAATTTATAGTTGCCATAAGCTGCATTTTCCAATGTCTTCCTCGTTTCAATAAAACTCATACCCGAATAAATGGCCAGCGCACCAATGCCTTTTTTCTTCAGGTTCTCCACCTGGTCTTTCATAAGGGCAATCAGCGGGCTTACCACTAAGCAAATGCCCGGCATGGCCATGGCAGGTACCTGGAAGCAAACCGATTTGCCACCACCTGTTGGCAGCAGTGCCAGCACATCATTGCCATCCAGTATTGCTTCCACAATATCCTGCTGCCCGGGCCTGAATTGGCTGTGACCCCAGTATTGCTGTAATATGTATAATGATGATAACAAGGCCACAAACTAAGGATTTATATGGAATTATCTTTTAGGCAATTCACTGAACAAAAAAAACATTCTGTTGTTATGCTTTTAATTCTAATAACGACTAAACGTTTTGTGTATGAACATCTCACACCAACCGGCACTTATAGCTGTTCTCTGCTTATGTATATCTTTTTCGTCTTGCGAAAAATCCAAAGATATTGATTCAAGGGATGCTTTTGTGGGTCTTTATGATGTTACTGAAATAGCGAGGTATTCAAACAACCCTTCCTCTCCAGTGATATTCAACTATGTATTAACGATAAATAAAACAAGCATTGTTGACGAGCTGGTACTTTCGGGTAATCTCTCCAACCTGCAATCGGGCAATAATTGCAACGCCTTATTTTATGTTACTACCGACCCCCGAACACCCGAAAAACTTACTTTTGATGCTTCCCGGCTGATTGTGTGTGCCAATAACCAGCGTATCATATTTGCTGGCTCCGGTACGCTTCAGAATAATAACCGTACACTGGTGTTAAATACCGGGGCCACATTTTCTACTGGTTTCAGCAACAATGTAAACAGTACAGTTACCTGCACGAAGCGGTAAAGTTGTTACTCCCTGGTCCGGCATGAATAACTTCAACAAGGTTCACACCACTTTTTTAACGAACAATCTCACTGAATTAATAGCCAGTACTACATCGCTGAGGCCCATGGCAAGAGCCGCAAGGGTGGGGGTGAGCAGCCCGAAAGCTGCGATGGGTATGGCAACAATATTGTAAAAGAAAGCCCAGAAAAGATTTTGTTTGATGGTAATGTAAGTATGGTTGCCAAGGCCCAATGCCTGCGGCAGATTTTTAAGCCCATGATTCATCAGTATTACATCTGCACTTTGCATGGCAATTTGCGAAGCCTCACTCAGCGAAATGCCCAATGTTGCTTTTGCCAGTGCAGGCGCATCATTAGTGCCATCGCCCATCATAGCAACCAATTTACCACCCTGTTGCTCCTGTTTGATGTAGTTCATTTTATCTTCGGGCTTTGCCTCGGCAATAAAATCATCCACACCCGCTTTCTCTGCAATAAATTTTGCAGTCAAAGGATTATCGCCGGTAACCAT
>JANMDL010000263.1:0-2330 GCA_031376295.1 Chitinophagales bacterium | reverse complement strand
TATTTTTTAAAAAAACAAACACAAAGCAGGGTAAAAGCGATAGCTGGTGGTGCAGTGGTTACAGGATTGCTGCAGAGCAGTTCGATAGTAAACCTGCTGGTACTGGGTATGGTGGGGACAGGGGTGGTAAAGATGGAGAATGCGCTGGCCCTGATGCTGGGGTCAAATCTTGGCACCACGCTCGATAGCTGGCTGCTGGCCCTGGTTGGATTTAATTACAATATCACCAACTTCGTATTGCCTGTGGCTGCAATTACCGGCATTGCTTCAGCTTTCATAAACAGCGAAAGCAGGTGGTTTCAGTGGTTGAGATTTTTGTTCAGCCTGGCTTTTATTTTTGTGTCACTTGAGTTTATTAAAAGTGGGATGGAAGGGTTTGTGAAGCAAACTGATCTGTCGCAGTTTACTCATTATCCTCTTATTGTGTTTTTGCTGCTGGGTATCCTTTTAACGGCTCTTGTGCAGTCGAGTTCTGCTGTAATAGCCCTTACATTAAGCGCCCTGCATACGGATGCCATCACTTTGTATATGGCTACTGCTATTGTATTGGGGTCGGAAGTTGGCACAACATTAAAATTGTTTTTAGCTGCTGCTAAAGGGAGTGCTATCAAAAAAAGAGTGGCATTAGGGAATTTCCTCTTTAATATTGTTACTGTCATAATAATATTTTCAGTGCTGGTACCCGTTAACAGGTTGATTAAGGATGTACTGCTGATAAGCAACAGCCTGGTGGCGCTGGTGTTTTTTCAAACATTTGTCAATCTCTGCTCTGTTATATTATTTTTTCCCCTGCTTAAAGCGATGGGCCGTTTTCTTTTAAAACGCTATACCGGGGATGATGATGAAAGTTTTTATATCAGCAAAGTGCCGGTTACTGATGCAGGGCTTGCTATCGAAGCCCTTGAAAATGAGACAAAACACTTGATCGGTCATGTGATTGAATATAGCAGGGATTCATTTAACCTGCAAATGCCGGAAGCCGGGTATCCTGCTTTGGATAAAAAGTTCCTTCAAAAACCTGTAGCAGAAAAGTATGAATACATCAAACAGTTGCACGGCGAAATGCACCGGTTTTATTTACGGGTACAACTTACCAGTACTGACAGTGAAGATAATGAAAGGCTTGAACAAATGATTTCTTCCATCCGAAACACCATGTATGCGGCAAAAAACATCAGGGATGCGCAGCATGATATTGAGCAGGTGCGCAATTCTTCAAACGACGTTAAATACGGATTTTATACCAGTTCAAGGGAAAAGATATCCCTGTTTTACCAGCGTGTGTTTGTTGTGCTGAATAAAGAGGCAGGGGAGGGGTATTTTGAAAGCCTGACGGAATTGTATCAATCCATCACTGCAGGATATACAAACTCACTTGAGTTGTTGTACAAAGAAAACCTTATCCGCTACCTGGATGAAAAGGAAATAACTACACTGATCAATTTTAACCGGGAACTGTATACTTCATTTAAGTCACTATTGTTTGGGTTGAAAGATTACCTGCTTACGGCCAAAGAGGCAGAATATTTTGATGCATTGCCAGGTTTTATCAGGTAATAATGTTAACCCCCTTACATATTTGCGCAATAACGAATAACACTCCTGCTGATAACAATTTCAACCTGGTGTGATGATGGTCATTTTTCTGCTATGGCTGGTAATGTAATTTGTATGACAAAAAATACAAACATGAAAAAAATAAACTGGATAGTAATGGCATTGATGATGGCAACTGCTGGTTGTGGTTCATCAAGAATAACCACATCCTGGAAGGCAGAGAATGCACCCATAAAAAAGTACAACCGGATAATGGTGGTGGGCCTGATAAAGGAAAACGACAGAACTATACAGCAGAATATGGAGAACCATTTTGTGGGCGACCTGAAGGACCTGGGATACAGTGCAGTTTCTTCGCTGCAGGAGTATGGGCCAAAGGCTTTTGATAATTTAACCGAAGAGGCTGCATTGGCAAAACTCAAGGGCAGCGGTGTGGATGCAGTGATGACCATTGTATTGCTGGATAAGGATAAGGAGAGCAAATATGTTGCCGGCAGTATCAATTATTCACCTTATGGTTATTATTACAACCGTTTCTGGGGATACAGAACCACTTTGTACAGGCGTATTTATGAGCCCGGTTATTATATTACCGATACCAAATATTTCTGGGAAAGTAATTTTTATGATATGGGTACAGAGAAGTTGGTTTACTCTGTACAAACCCGGTCTTTCGACCCGATTAATACCGAATCAATGGGACATGAGTATGGTAAAATGATTGTGAAGGATATGCTGAAAGAAAATGTGCTGCAAAAACAGGCTGGGGGGCA
>JANMDL010000261.1:0-4002 GCA_031376295.1 Chitinophagales bacterium | reverse complement strand
AATTTTTTAAAAGAAATATCAATATTGACAGGACAAATTTTTTATATTTTACAGCAGGGTACAATTATTATAAAATAAACAATGCTGAAGAATATATCAGCAGTTTTACACCCCAATTCTCATACAATGTATATTCCCAGATAATTTTACCTCTGGATATCAAACTTGGTTTAAATTACTCTCATGCAGGTAAGGGAACATTTCAGATATACCAGATTAACAAGCCTGTTCAGCGGCTGGATTTTACCTTGAGTAAATCTTTTCTGAATAAATCATTAAAAGTTATATTCAGTGCAAGAGATATATTGAATACAGTTGAGCTGAATGCACTTACCCATGCAAAAAACATCAGTGCTGATTATTCGGCACTCAGAGATACCCGCAGCTTCAGGATTGGTATCAGCTATAATTTCGGCAAATTTTCAGCCCTGCACAAGCAAAAGGAAAAACCGGAAGATGATGAAGAAGTAAAAAGGATTGAAAGAAAGGCAGATATAGGACCCAAGGGCAACTAAGTATATGAAAATATTCATTACAAGACCTCCTTCGCTTTATTACGGTGAAGGAGGTCTTTTTTTTCAGGCTGTTATACCAGCCAGAACGCTTTGGTTTTGGTGTGAAAGCTTTGCTTCGTCATCACATTACCTGGTATCAGCTGCCCCAATTAATAAGAGGCAATTTTCTTTTGCTGTTCACATTCCACAAGCCCACCTGCAGGCCCTTAAAGTTTTTGCAAACATTAATCAAGGCAATTTGTATGCCCCTGCCCTTTACCGATACATTGCGCAGGCCGCAAATACTTATCCCTTTAAAATCATGAATATTGTTATAGCCGCCAGACACTACCAGGCCACGGGTGCGGTAAGCAAAGCAGATGCCGCCATTCAGTGTAATACCATTGATCTTACTACAGCGCAGCAGGCCACCCATGCTCAGGCTCAGCCCGTTTATCTTTGTTGTGTACCAGTCAGCATCAGCACTGTCGGCCAGGCTGCCAAGCGGTACTTTTTGCAGAATATCCATACTGCTCATCATACCTATAAACATGGCAGGTACATCTGCGCTGGTGTTTAACCCGTTGATGGTGAGTTTTCTGCCAAAAATCTGTCCTGTATGCAGGCCAAGTGCCCAGCCATTAATTTTGTTGGCCCTTGTGGGCAATGCCCAGGCGATATTTTTTGTTCTGAAAATACTATCATCTTTTTTTTGCCATTTAGTCAGTACCACTGCTGTCGTATCTTTTTGTGATCTTCCCTGGAAATAGAAGGTATAGCCATCTTCCTCATACAAAAGGTTAAGTCCCTGGTCGGTTAAAAAAGGCAGCAGCTCGTACTGTTGCGGCATATTGGTGTACAGTTGTATGGTATCTATCCGTAATTTTTTTGGCATTGTATCCGTAGTAAATTCATAAGCATATTTTTTCATCTCAATGTTGTGAAATAATCCCAGTGCCCTGTCGCCAATCAGCCTGATTGTGCTGATGGCCCCTGGGGAAATGGTAAGCGTATCCAATACTGTTTTCTGTTTTTTTGCTACAGCCGCATTAAAATGTGTGGCAAATGCAATGCTGTCTTTTCTGATGCTGATAATGCGGGCATTGTATTGCTTATGAGCACCAATTACCAGGGTATACATGCAGTTTTCGTACAGGTAAAAGCCGTTCTTCCCAGGAATGTAATCTTTTTTGTCAGCACTGAAGCTGCCCTGCTTTGGCACAAACCGCAATTGCACATATTGCTTAGGCTGTGAAAGTGCAGATATGGGCAGGTACAGGAGGCAGGATAGAAAATACATTTTCATATGGGTACGGATTAATTTATTGAAGTTTTGCCAGATTTTTGCCGATGGCTTTCTGGCCCTTGCCCAGCTCCTGGTAATGCCTGGCCCTTACAGATATTTCGCCTTTTTTGTTCAGTGCCACCGTGTTGATGGGTTCAAAAATATTTGTGGCCGCACGGTAGCGGTTCCACTGGCCCAGCCGTTCCCACACGGGTTGCCAGTAATTATTGCGGTAGCGTTTGCCCAGCGGGTAACCGGCAAAGCCAAAATTGTCGTTAAAAATTCCCGGTTTGGCCATTACCCAGCTTTCGCTGCCGTAAATAGTAGCCTTAGCAAAAATCTGCCCAAGGCCGGTCATTAATGAGTCACCATTCATCCTTCCACAGGGTACGGTGGCCGAGCCGGGAAAATAAAATGTGGCACCTCCATAGCAGGAGCCTAAGCCAATATTAGTTGCAGCATCACAATAGGGTACAAGCTGTTGCAGTGCACCAGTGTATTTACTGTCGTTGATATTTTTATAACTGTATTCATCACTGCCGATGTGAAAAGAGGAATAACCCTGTTTGTATAATCCATGGGAATCTATCCATATATTCCCAATCAGTGCATGATGAGTGCCGAGAATAGCCAGCATTTCTGTTACTACCTGTTGGGTGTTTTGTGCCTCAATTACAAAAAAAGTCTTTTTGCTCATCAGGCTTCTTTTTTTTGCCCTTAATAATGCAGTTGTGCCAAAAAGGTCAAACTTGCTGCCTGCATCTTTGGTGAAAATGTAAAAATTAAGGCTTTTTTGTATTGCTTTATTGCCACTTGCGTTACAATACTGCATACTTAGGCAAAGCAGCAGCATGAGGGCAATTTTATTTTTGGTAAAACGTACGGGACTCATTGGGTTTTAATTTTACCAAAAATAGCAGCAGTATAAAGTATGTGCAAATTGATAAAAAGTGAAATTGCCGTTTTTTGGTAAGGATTCAATAAATTGTGCAGCGGTACAGCATCCGGTTGCAGAATATCTGTATCATTGTGCTGTGCAGCCCTTTATTTGCAAAAAATGCAAATAAAAATTGTATAAAAACCAGGTTTTGCAAAAAATGAGTAACCCAAAGGATATACAACAGCAACTTTTTCAGCAGGTTAAGTCGGCATTGCCAGGTCATGTATCGGTAGTGGATGAAGTGGCAGAACTGCTGCAAATGAGTACCGACAGCGCCTACCGCCGTATCAGGGGCGAAAAAATGCTTACACTGGACGAAATGGCGCTGCTTTGCACTAAATATCAGCTTTCAATGGACGGGTTACTGCACCTTAACGGAAACAGCATCGTATTTGCCGGTCAGCAGATTGATTTTAACCGTTTTGAACTGGAGCAGCACCTGCAGTCTATCCTGTTTCAGTTGCAGCAATTGCGTTCGTTTGACAATTGCCGTATGTTTTATCTTGCCAAGGATGTGCCGGTGTTTCACTATTTTCATTTCAGCAAACTGGCGGCTTTTAAATTTTATGCCTGGCTCAAAACCATCCTGCACAACCCGGTGTACAACAATAAAAAATTTATCCTCAGCGAAGCCGTAAACGACAACTGGCGCAAACTCAGCAGCAGCATTATTGATACATACAGCAGTATCCCTTCGGAAGAAATATGGAGTGTAGAAACGATTAACAGCACCATCCGGCAGATAGAGTATTGCCGTGATGCCATGCTTTTTGAGGATGAGGAAACCATTCAATTGCTGTATACAGAATTACTGCAATTAGTGAATCATATAGAAGAACAGGCGGCTATGGGTTGTAAATTTGCGCCAGGCAGGCAGAATGAAATCGGTGGAGAGTTTAAATTGTATTATAACGGGGCGATACTGGGCGACAATACCATCCTGATGCAGATGGGCGGGGGCAGAAAGGTTTACCTCAACCATGCCATTCTGAATTATATCAATACCGGCGATGAAAAATTCTGCAGTTATACAGCCGGGTCAATAAATACTATTATTCAAAAATCGGCATTGATAAGCAGGGTGGGAGAAAAAGACCGGAATAAATTTTTTAATGTACTGCGCAGCGAAGTGGAAATGCGCATGATAAAATAATGCTGATGGAGCAACATAAAGATACAGTGTTAAAGCTGGTGGAATGCCCCAGGGATGCCATGCAGGGCTGGCCGCATTTTATTGAAACTGAAAAAAAGATTCAATATATTAACGCACTGCTCAAAGTTGG
>JANMDL010000239.1:0-2459 GCA_031376295.1 Chitinophagales bacterium | reverse complement strand
ATTTACTGTTACGATGCTTACTGCGGCTGGTGCTATGGCTTTAGCCCTGTAATGACAAAATTGGCCGAAACATACAAGGGCCGGTTAACTTTTGAAGTACTCAGTGGCGGCATGATCATCAGCGATAAACCTAAATCCATTGGTGTAACAGCCGATTATATACAGAAGGCATATAAGGTGGTGGAAGAACATACCGGTATTGAATTTGGCAAGGATTATTTGTGGCATATCTTCAATCCCGGTGAAAGCGACTGGTTCCCGGATTCTTTAAAGCCCGCCATCGCCCTTTGCATTTTCAAGGATTTTTATCCTGGCAGGCAGGTTGAATTTGCAGCCGACCTGCAGTATGCCCTGCACTACGAAGGCAGAGACTTATGCGATGATGAAGCTTACCGCCACCTGCTGGAAAAATACTCCATACGGGAAGAAGTGTTTTACGAAAACATGAAGGATCCTGCTTACGAAGAACAGGCACGCTACGAATTTGCCCTCTGCAAACAACTGCAGGTTACAGGCTACCCCGCCGTACTGCTGCAAACAAGCGAAACTAAATTTTACCTGGTAACAAAAGGATACACCACTTATGAGCCATTGCAGGAAAGGATTGAAAGTATTTTAAAGGAAGCGGCGGAAGCTGAATGATATACAATAGTAAAGAACCTTTTCCGAAAAGTGTTGTTTATACTTTTATGAAAAAAATAATTATTGCAGGTGCCAGTTCGGGTATAGGACACGCCCTTGCAGAACAACTCATCGCACAAAACAACAGCATCATTTCTATCAGCCGCAATAAACCTGACCTGGCTGTTGCAGAACATTTTACGTATGATGTACTGTCTTCGGATGAACTGCCTGCCATCGAAGGGCCGGTAGATGGCCTTGTTTACTGCCCCGGCTCCATCAACCTCCGGCCATTTAAGGCGCTAAAGCAGCAGGATTTTCAAAACGATTTTAACATCAATGTACTGGGCGCCATAAAAATTATCCAGAAATACCTGCCCAACCTGCAGGCATCACAACATGCTTCTATTGTACTGTTCAGCACCGTAGCTGTACAAACGGGCATGGCTTTTCATGCTTCTGTAGCCGCAGCCAAAGGTGCAGTAGAGGGCTTGGGCAGGGCATTGGCAGCAGAACTATCACCCAAAGTAAGGGTGAATGTGATAGCACCATCATTGGTAAAAACACCGTTGGCTGGCAGGCTCACCGATACGGATGTAAAAGTAGCGGCAGCAGCAGAGCGCCATCCGCTCAAGCGCATTGGTGAACCGGGTGAGATTGCAGCATTGGCAGCTTTTCTTTTATCTGACAATGCCGGCTGGATAACCGGGCAGGTGCTGCATGCTGATGGGGGAATGTCTTCCCTTAAAGTTTAATATCCCCAAAAAGGAATATTTACAACAGTAATACCGGGTTATAAACACATTATTAAAAACTGGTATTTTAAAAAAAGAGGTTCACAGAACAAAATCCATTTAATTGTGTTTAAATTTATAAATTAGCCTTACATTCGCTACAATTGAATTATGATAAAATAAATTTGATTTCCAGATAATTTCATTGATAAGGATGCGTTTGATTAATAGAAACCTTACTTACCGGAAAAAATGAAAACTATTTATCTGCTTATGCACACACATCATAAATAATAAAATATTCTGTTGCGAAGCAGCAGTTTATATTGCTTACAAAATGATGTAAATTGATATGCATGAGTGAGATTTCTACCACAATCCCCTTTTTGGACAATATGTCCCGGCATTTTTGCAGTATTACCGATAATGAGCTGCGATTTTTGTACACCAATGTACTTTTTCAAAAACAGTTCGGCTTACACAACGAAACATGGAAGGGAAGACCTTTCCACGAAGTGGTACAATCCTTTCAGGTAGAAAAATGCCTGCAGGCCAAGGAAGAATGTATCCGCAATCCCGGTAAGGTAATCAGTATAGAAATTCAGGCAACCATTGAGGGTGATGAAACATGGTTCAAGTGGGAGATAAATGCTGTAAAAAACGACCTTGGCGTGGTGGAAGGAATCAGCTTTATCGGCACCGATATTACTGCACAAAAAAAACTAAACAAAGAGCTTTTGCAACTGGGCGTTATTTTTGATAATGTATCGGACATCATTGTAACCCTTGACGCCAGGTTTTTTATCAAAAACTGGAACCTTGCTGCCGAGCAGCGCTACAACCTTAACCGGGTGGATGTGGTTGACAGGCATTATAAAGAAATATTTGAGCTGGAACTGATTGATAGCAGCTTTGCTGAACTGCACAGCAGCCTGCAGCAAACGGGTATTTGGAAAGGAGATTCGTTTGTAACGCCCAAAGGCAGCAATAAAATTAAACTGAGTGGTACAACCATCGGCGTAAAAAATAATAATGATGATATTGTTCGCTACATCACCATTAACAGGGATACTACCAGCGAATGGCAAACCAGTAAGGATCTGT
>JANMDL010000202.1:0-2458 GCA_031376295.1 Chitinophagales bacterium | reverse complement strand
TCTTTAGTGTTACTTCATTACTGTGGGGATTGCTGAACATGCGGCTAAGGTTCTTGCTGTAACTGTTGTTGGTATAGGGATCGAGACTTACGTTACCACCGAGTGCATTCTTCCATGCAAGGGTGATGCGGCTGCCCCATTTAAAATCCCAGGTGTAAAACATATCAACATTAAATGCATTGAAATTTCTATTTCTGTTCGGGATAAAACTATAATCGTTCCAGCTACCATTAAGGTTTAGTTTGTAAAAATTCAGTTGCTCAAGATATGTCCAGTTATGCCGAAGCCTGATAGTCCAGTTCATACGCGGCGTAAAGCTGTACTGTGCGCCCAGTATCATATTATTCGTTCTTACTTTTCTGTAGGATATGATAGGATCATTGTAACCTGCCACCAGCGTACTTACACTATCCCTGTGAGAATAGCCCCAGTTACCATTGTCATTCTGTATTTCCATACGGGCATTTACCTGGAACTTATCATTAAACCGGTATCTTAAACCTGCTTTAAAAAAAGTAAACAAATCGTTTGGCCAGGGAGACTCTGCAACGCCAATCAACCAGTCGCCATATAGTTTCTTTCTGCTATCGCTGCTGCCGCCTATGCCAATAAATGCAAAAGGAATACGGTTCATCTTTATGCCGGGTGTTCTGGCTTCAAAATAATCATTGAACCAAAGCGGCTGGGTTTCAACAGTGATAAATAAATCCCAGAAATTTTTAAATACTACAAAGGCATTTGCATTCACCTCTAAATCGGCCCAGGCAAAAGGCTTGTATAAATAATTGTTGCTGAAGCTGATGTTAATCCCCTGGCGCAGGAATTTTTTTGTAGGGTTATTTATATTATAACTGAGCCTGCCACGAAAATTAAACGAGTTATTATTTTGCAGAAAACCGAGATCATTTGGATCGTATTGATCACTTTCAACACCTGCTCCTGCTTCAAACTGGAACTTGCCGCTTACTTTGCCATAACCGGCATAAGTGGTAAATCCATTATAAGCACCCTGTTTACCCCAGATGGAGCTTACCCTGCCCGTCCAGTTGAAATTGTAATTATTTTTTTTGTCGAAGAGTGATATGTCCACACTGCTTACATTGGCATTGCGGCTGTTGCCACGGCGCAGCACATTGGTATTGGTAAAACTGACGGAAGAACGGTTTTTTAGTGCCTTGTCAAATACCACAATGTTGTAGTTGGTCAGCGGCTCGGTAAGGATACTGCTATCTGCGCCAGTAATGGTATTCCGCAGTTTTGCATACATGGGTGCCCCAACTGCATTCAGTACACCTATGCCAAGGTTATTCCTGGTACGGCCACTAAGTTTGGTAGCATTGTACAACCTGGTGATGCCGGGATTTTTTTCAATCGAATATTTGGGGTTGTCATTTACAAAACTCAATACATCCTGTGTACCACCGGGCTGGGCCCCTATCCGCCTTGAATAAAAAAGGCCTGCCTTGTTAAACAGTTCTGTTCCTTCTGTAAAAAATGGCCTGAAATCTTCAAACCTCACCTGGAAGGGTGAAAGATTAAGAAAAACATTGTCGCTTTGAACCTGGGCAAAATCGGGTATCAGCGTCATATCTAATGTAAAACTCTCGTTGATGCCATACTTCACATCCATTCCTCCGCTTTTGAGAAACTCAGTTGCATTGCCATTGCTGGTGGGAGAAACCCTGGTGCCGCCGGAGAGGTATGGCAAAAAAGACAACCTTAGTGGCGGTGTAATATCTTTCAGACCGGTAAAATCGCCCCACTGGTTTACAGACCCATCTATATTGGGGTTTTGCGGACTCCAGGAAGTTTCTTCATTTAACCCCCTGATAAACCGGCTGAACTGCAGGCCCCAATCCTGTATATTTTTTTTGGAGAAGCGTATGGCGCTGAATGGGATTTTTATTTCGGCAATCCATCCATCGGCCACAATACGGGTACTGCTTTCCCATACAGCATCCCAGCTCCTGTCGAAGCCTCCATCGCTGCCACCGCTTAGCGACTGGCGTGCATCACCCTGCACACCGGCGGCCGAAACCTGGAAAATAAACGCATTCTGCCTGTCGTGATAGGTATCAAACCCCACACTAAAAACATCAGCATCCTGCCGCTCAAGCACATCTCTTTGTGTAAGTTGTTTCCTTACGTTCTTCCTGTCATCGTATAAGTATGCTGCTACATATACAGCAGCATCATCATATAATAATTTTATTACCGTTTGTTTTGAAGAAGCTTCGCCAAATGTTGGGAAAGTTTTGATAAAACCAGTTGCTTCGGGTGCCTCTTTCCAGGCTGTTTCATTCAGGTTTCCATCAATTTTTATAGATTGCGAAGTTTTAACAGCAGGCAGGCTTTTTACCTGGGCGGTAGCTGTGCAGTAAGTAAATATTGATATTACAGTCAGTATCAGGCGCAATGATATCGTATTAGTTGGGCGCAAATTTACTATTTATGGTCG
>JANMDL010000199.1:0-2362 GCA_031376295.1 Chitinophagales bacterium | reverse complement strand
AGGATCCGGTTTACAATGTAAGCTATCCTGCACACTGGGCCGAAACGGGTATGGAGCCGGCATATAAAAACATTGATGTTACTTATAACCATGTAGTGTTCAGAAACGGGCGGCTGGAAACAGGTACCGTTGATATGAACTTATTTGAAAGCGGTGATGAACTGCTGGTGATAGACAATGCAAAAAATGGTTCAGTATGGGCAAGAGGATGCGATAACCCTGGGGCAGACCCCTGTGAGAAACTTCCCAAAAGCGGGGAGAACCGTATATGGGCACTGGATTTCAGAAAGGATCCTGCTAATACCGTAAGAGATTTTATTTTTCTCGACCGCTATGGCAATCCTTACAACGGCGGTGATGTGTATTTGCGCATCATCCGCAGCGGCAGGCGAAATATGGCAGGCGTATCACTTGGTGCTGTAACCACGCAAAACAACCCTGTGGTAAATGTAAACGGGGTGAATAAATTAGTGATTGAAAATGGAAGAAATATCCTTGGAACATCAGCAGGATTGTTTAAGGAGCGCTGGAAAACACAGGATATGTTTTATACCAAAGATTCGATGCTGACAGCAAAATTATTTGCCCCGGTACATAAGCTTACGCTTTTCCCGGTTGATGACCATGTAACATCAAAATACACCAACCCTGCCGACCCGAATGATGTAATTTTTACCAATGATGAACACCGCAAGTATTTTGTGAGCAGCCATAGCAATAACACCGAGGTGAAGTCGTGGATGAAATTTAATATGTCGGTAATCCCGCAGGGCAGCCAGTTTGTATATGGCAATCTTTACCTGGATGCACATCACTCCATTGCAGATGGCTCAGGGCATACCGAAGGCATCCTGCACAACAGCCTGAATCCGCACCGGCGCAATGGCTGGGAAAACAGTATGACGATGAACCTGCATATCGGCAGGCTGATGGCTCCCTGGAGTTCTGCGGAATCCGCATGGAACAATACCATCTTTAACCAGGTGTCTCCGGGCTTTGCCACAGCCAGTGCCACATTGGCCAGTTGGTTGCCGGAGGGAAGTGATTTCATGTCTTCATCTCCCTTTAACATAAATGTAAGGCCGATGCTGAACGATATGCTGGAGGATTTTCATACAAAGGGTTATGCCACGGCATTTTCCATCTGGCACAGCAACCGCACAACGGCCCAAACAGATAACAGCCGTTTTTGCTTTGCAACTAAAAGTAATGTACCCATACCGCCACCACCATTACCGGGTGAGGAGGAACTTGGATTAACCAGGACTCATCTTAAGCTGAAATACATTGTTTGCTCCGAAGCTTACGGGCTGCCCGGCAATCCTGCTTCGCCCCCCAACGGGGTGGAGGTAGCCGAATGTATCAATAGTGCAGCAGCCGGTAAAGTTTGTCTTTCTGTTTTTACTAAAAAAATCATCAACCCTTATGTGCAGGGCATACTGGGCAACTGGCGGCCATGGCGCAGCTATGTGTATTATGGGGAGCGCAGGGAAGCTGATCCGCTGGCACAAACCAATATACGCAAAGATGGTGTGATAGCCCAGTTTGAACCTTATTGGGTACTGCCTGCCGTTGCTGCTGCTAAAATGCAGCCGGGCAACAGCAGCAAATGGGTATGGAACAGCGAAGTGCTGCAGTACAACCGCAAGGGCGCACAGTTAGAAGACCATGACCCGCTTAACCGCTTTAATGCTGCCATATACGGCTATCAGGAAACCCTGCCCATTGCAACTGTGAGCAACAGCCCGGTAAGAATGAGCGCTTATGACGGCTTTGAAGATTATGGCTACCAGGACGATCCCTGCGAGCCTTACTGCAAACCTGCCCGCAGGCATTTTGAAACAGGCCTCAATTTGGCGGCGCTCGACAGTATTGAATCGCATACGGGCCGCTACAGTCTTAAAGTGGCACCCGGTACTACCAAAGCTATCAACCTGCCGGTAGCTGCTGCAGCTAATTTCCAGGAACCGGCATTGAGGATTGATGTGTTACAAAATTCCTTTAACGATACCCTGCTGTTGCCTGCCGGCACAGGCCTTACAGCCCGTTATTTTGATAATAAGTGCTGGGAAGGAGTAGCTTATAAACAAAGTAATTCGCCACAGCTTGATCATTCTTTCACTTCTGTAAATGCAATTGGTAATGAGGCTTTCCAGTTCAACGGTTATCAATACCCGAGGCAAAAAGCAAGCGCCACCTATACAGGTAAACTGCAGGTGGATAAAAGTGGCTGGTACCGTTTTGTACTGGGTGCATACAGGGATTTTGGCAGCTTTGCTATAGACAATGAGGTGATACTGCGGGATGGTTCAAAAGCTGCAAGATGGGAAAGTTGTACAGGGCTTACTGCCAGCAACAAAAT
>JANMDL010000125.1:0-2417 GCA_031376295.1 Chitinophagales bacterium | reverse complement strand
TTGTGCCTGCTGCCTGGTTGTAAGTATTGTTTATGGCAGTGCTTGTGCCTGTTGTTTTACTGCAAGCATTTATTATGATGCTGTTAGTGTTTATTGTTTTGCTGCGAGTATTTTTTGCGCCAATGGTTGTATCTATTGATTCACTTCGAGCATCGTTTGCAGGGCTGCATTTTGCCATTGCGGCAGCGTAACTGCTTGTTGCTTTGCTGCATTTGTGCTTTCCGCTTATGTAATTGATTATTGCCTGCCTGCATTTTGCCGTTGCGATAATGTTACTGCTGATTGCTTTACTGCATTTTGCCGTTGCGGCAGTGTATCGCTTTATTGTTTTACAGCACAGGTTGATTGCGCTGCTGCACTTGTTGATTGTTTGATTGAAACTGTGCGTTGCAGCGATGTAATTGTGCTTTGCGGGGCTGTAGTTTTGGGAAAATGCCTTGTGGTATTGGGTTTGTAAGTTGGCAGGCTGATTGGTTGACAGGATGGCAGGGAGGAGCAATGTGCAAATGTGACAATTAGAAAATGTGCAAAATGATAAACCTGATTGTTACAAGATGAGTTGATTTTGGATTACGGGTTATGAGTGGTTGACAGTTACGGGTTACGGGTTGGGGTAGTACAAAGTTTAATGTTTAAAGCTGGTTGCTGGTTGGGGGTTGGTTAGATTTTAGTTTGCTTATTGAGGTAAGCTAATGTTTACTAATGTTGCTGTAACTGGCGTGTAAGGGTTACCCTGGTGGATGCGTATGGCAAATCCGGTTCACAGACCGGCAGTATTGGGAGACACCAGTCGTCCTGCGGAAGACTGGCGCCAGTTGTGCCAGTTGGAATATTTGGGCTGCCCATTTTGCAATGCTCCTGCAATACAGTAAATTTTTGATTTTAAAAACAGGAAAAACCCTGTTTTTTTTACAAGTTTTTTCCTGGTTTTCAGTTTAACGGCTTAACTTATTCTGATAACAGAAAATAGTTTATAGTTTTAGTGTAGTTAATTACTGCAAAAAGGTAATATAGTGTACGTTTTAAGTAAAAAAGCGGCGTGAAATTAATCACACCGCCTTTTGAATTAACCCAATTGCAATTTTTGCCTGTGATTGCAGGTAGGCCTGCCTGATGTGGGGCTACCGCCAGTTGGGGTACCGGTTGCAGGCACCAAGACATTTTCCCACTCTGGTAATGTAAGAATGGCAACAGTACTTTTTTGAAGGGAAAGTTTACCCTTTTTTTGTTTTTTTTGCATAAATTTACATTTGTTGTAAGTTTACGATAACACAGGGAAAAACGGACATGAAAAATAAACAATTTTGTAACACAATTAAACACACAGCAATGGCAAAGACACGCAAAAAAACCATCTTGAAACATTGTGCGATTTGGGTGATTTGGTATTTGATGAACATACTTGAATTAGCTGGCTCGTTCACAACTGTTAAAACAATAGTGTGGCTTGAAGTAGCATATAATTTTGTTTCGCTGATGCTTGTGTTTTATGCCATTGTGTGGTTATTGGCGGGATTTTACCGTATTTTTTCTGTACAAATTTACACTACGCTAAGGGGTCTGCATCGGGTAAGGTATTTATTTAACAACCGCCTGCTGCTTGCGCTGGCAGTTACCGCTTTATATGTGGGTGTTTCGGTAGTATTAGACAATGTTTTTTTCGGCTACGATTACCCAACCGCTTTTTCGCATATTATGCAGCGGCTTACAAGGGTATTGCTGTATGCTTTGCTGGCCGACCGGTTTGCTTATTTTGCCAATTATAAGCGGCGGGTGAGCGATTATGTTAAAAAAAATGAAAGACGTTTTTTTATGCTTAATTCTGATAATAACAAAATAAAGGAGCGGTTTAAAGTACTGGATGAAGAAAAATTATTTAATTAATCCGGCTACTTGCGCTTCCAATTTTATTATCCTTGCTTTTCTTGCTTCGGACACTGCGGTTTCCACTTTTAACAGGGAGGAAAGTGCAGAAATTTTTTCGCACAGCATTAATGCTTTCTCATTGTCGGGTATATCAAGTTCCATTATAAACCCGGTATTTTACGTCGGTAAATTCTGGCACAAATTGAGATTGTGTCGGGCGCCCATACAAGGTGCGCGCCGTGGTAGGGTTACTTTCAACCGAAGACGATGCGTCGGTTTCCAGATTTTGCAGATATGCACCGACCTGTATTGAAAACTCATCGGAGGGCTCGAACAGGGCGGATACCCGTCCGCCGTAAGTCCGGAAATCGTTAATGTTTTTCTCGATGTCCGATCCACCCGTCCCAATTGAATCGATGAATCCGCCAAAGTCACGATAGAAACCCGTCGCCCGAACAGCGAAGGTATCGCCCAGCGGCACATTCACGACTGCACTACCCATGTAGGATACGTCGCCACCTTTTACCGTTTCGACCGAGCCACGAGCCCGT
>JANMDL010000387.1:0-2454 GCA_031376295.1 Chitinophagales bacterium | reverse complement strand
ATGTGAATTTGTTCTTTGCCATAACGTCTAAATCTGATATAGCCAAAATTACTAAATCTGAATCTGTTTTTTATTAAAAAAATCATGAAATTTTGTGTCATCATCTAAAAAGCAGGGGTATGGTAAGGATTGTGGATTACGAAGAGGCGCATCAGCCCTGCTTTGAAAAATTCAACCGGCGCTGGATTGAAAAATATTTTGAAATGGAAGCCGTGGATGAGTTTTGCCTTACCAATCCCGGCGAAGCGATACTGAAACCTGGCGGGGCGATATTGATGGCTTTGTGCGATGAAGCTGTTGCAGGTACTGTGGCGCTGAAGAAAGTGGATGATGCCACGTTTGAGTTTACCAAAATGGCGGTAGATGAAGCATTTCAGCGCAGGGGCATAGCAGAAATGTTAAGCTATGCAAGCCTGAAAAAAGCAAAGGAACTGGGTGCCACCACTGTGATACTGTACACCAACAGTATGCTAAAGCCGGCCATTACCTTGTATGAAAAAATCGGCTTCCGGCATATACATGTGGAGCCTGGCACCTACAAGAGGGCAGATGTAAAAATGGTGATTGAATTAAAATAAAAAAGCAAGGCTTATAATTTTTAACTATATATTATGGAACTGATTGCAGACATCCCGGTAAGCAGAACACTTGTATCAAGAATTGATGAAGTGAATTTTGACCAGCTTGAATTTGGCAAATACATTGCCGACCATATGCTGGTATGCGATTATAAAGATGGTGAGTGGCAGGCACCGCAGATACTGCCCTATGGCGATATGATGATGAGCCCCTCCACACTTGGCCTGCATTACGGGCAAACCATTTTTGAAGGCATGAAGGCCTTCCGTATGGAAGATGGCCGCATCAATATACCAAGGATTGAAAGGCACCATGAACGTTTTGTGAAATCTGCTGAGCGTATGTGCATGGCGCTGATTCCAAAGGAGATTTTTGTGGAAGGGTTGTTGCAATTGGTTGAGCTGGACAAAGCATGGGTACCATCTCAGGCGGGTGATGCCCTGTACATACGCCCCTTTATGTATGCCAGCGAGGCAAGGTTTGGTGTAAAAATTTCTGAGGAATACCGCTTTATCATATTTACCGGGCCAGTGCCATCCCTGTATGCCAACCCCATAAAAGTAAAGGTAGAAACTGATTATATCCGTGCGGCAAGGGGCGGCACAGGCGCTGCCAAATGCGGCGGCAACTATGGCGCAGCATTTTACCCCACTCTGCAGGCAAGAAAAGAAGGCTACGACCAGGTATTGTGGACGGATGCGGCCACCAACAAATATATTGAAGAGTCCGGAACGATGAATGCGATGTTTGTAATTGATGGAGTGCTGGTTACGCCTGCTGTATCTGATTCCATATTAGATGGCATTACCAGAGATTCCTTGCTCACACTGGCAAACGATTTGGGTTATGCCACTGAAGAAAGGCCTGTATCCATTGCTGAGCTGGAAGCAGGTTTTGCCAATGGCAAACTTACTGAGGCATTTGGTGCAGGTACGGCTGCGGTGGTGGCGCCCATCAGGCTCATCAGCATCAATGGGGTGGATTATGAACTGCCTGCTTACAACGAGCACAGCCTGCAAAACCGCCTGAGCGCACAGATGCTGCAGGTGAGGCAGGGCATAGCACCTGATGTGCATGGATGGAATTGTATTGTTTGATAGGGATTGTTAGTATATTGAAAATCAGCGGTTGGTAACTGCTGATTTTTTTGCAATCTATGGGGCGGTTTTTAAAAATAGTTTATCTTTACAATTTCATCAGCTTTTATTAACCTGTCGGCAGGCATGTTTTACTCTGTAGCGGTTCCGGACGGAAGAAATTCTAATCCGCCACATTGCCAAGCCCAAAAACGTTACATGCCATTTTATGAGACCGCACGTTTTGACAATTCTTTTAATTATCTGCACATTGAATGTTTATTCTCAAGAACCAAAAGTTTATGAGGATTTTTACGAAAGCGGAAACATTTATCTACGTGGGTACATCATATCGGTAGACAGCACTTCAAGTAGAAGTGTTGGCCGGTGGACGTACTGGCATGAGAACGGACATAAGTTATCTGAAGAAATCAGAAATGAACCCAAATTGACAAAATACATTAATTGCTGGACTGCTAATGACCAACAAATATGTATCAATGGAAACGGAAAGTTCTATGAGACATGGACAGATATTGGTTTTGCTGATGACAGTACAATATTTACAATAAAGGACAGTATTAAGCAAGGATTGTTTGTTTGTTATGTTCCTTACAAAAAGGCTGGAGCCATTCCGACCTGGCAATGGCTTTGGGGTTGGCGGAGTCAAAGGTGGATTCGAGGGTGAGGTTCTCGATGCCGACCTGGGAAATACGACCGATAGGACTGATGGGACTAATGTGGGCGGGCACTTCGATGGCGGTAGTGACAGGTGCATCAATAATAACTCGGTCGCCTT
>JANMDL010000096.1:0-3431 GCA_031376295.1 Chitinophagales bacterium | reverse complement strand
CCACCGTATCCAGCACAATCAGCGAAGTGTTTTGCGTAACCAACCCGTATTTTTTACCCAGTGCAGTAATGGCATCCTTATTGGTTTCGTACTGCAATTCTAATGAAGCAATTTTTTTCTGCGCCCATATTTTTTCAATATCAATAAAATTTTGTGTGGGTGTGGCCGTGCTTAGGTCAATTGTCTTTTCAAGCAACACTTTTCCACCAGCCCCAAACAGCAGCGTAATGGTGGTGGCCGCTGTATTGCTGATGCCTGTAACTGTACATCCGCCAGCAACCGGCGTGGCAAAAGAAGGATACAATTCGCAGATAGCCGTATTCTCTTTAATCCCCAGGAACAACAACTGCTGCTCCATCAATAGTTTTTCGGCACTGCCAATGGGCAATTCGTTCAGGTTGATGAAAGTGCCGCCGGATTTTGCCGCAAGGTACTTCAGCACGGGGTAATTGGCATTGGGCGAGGCATTGATGGTATGCACAGGCACACCGGGCAATACCATTTGCTCAATATTTCCATAAGTTGAAAGTCCATCACTGAAAAACAGGTATTCGCCTGCTGCGGGCCATTTGGTTAATGCACCAAAATTGGTGGCACCATCATAGGTTAGTTTTTCTAATTTGCTTTTTAATTCCGTCCAGTTGCCGCCACTCAGCGAATAGTTGCCGCCGACAACCACATCATACCCAACCAGCGTAAGACTGATGCTGGCGTTTTGTTTCTTTTTAAAATAACTGTCTAACAGGTCAAATTCTTTGGTATGATCACGGTTAAGGCCGCTCAACGAAACATCCCACACAATACCGATATTGTCCGGTATTTTTTTCTCCGTCATTTCCACCTGCGGGAAGCTGTTCACCAAAAAATAATACTGTCCCTTATTCTGCTGCACCATCACATCCGCAGCATCGGGCCATTTGGGTACCTGTATGGTAAAATTGCCGTCCGGCTTAAAATTGCGTTTGGAAACAACCGTGTTATATACTTCGTTCGACTGGCTGAAGCGCATATCCGTACCGCATGAAGCACCCACTTCCGGCGGTGCCTTTGAAAATACTTTAAATGAAATATCAAACTGTGTAATCGGTTCTTTAAAATGCAGCGGCAGGTCGTACAGTATCACGTTGCTGCCCGTCATGGTCAGCTGCTGCTCGTAACCGATAATAATTTTGCGGCAGCCATTGGCAGGTATCGGGTATATTCTTGTACGGAAATTATTGCCTTCAGTTTTCTCCAGTAAGCCGGGGTCAACATTCCTGCGCTCAATGTTTTCAAATACCACCTGGCCTTTTTCTTTTTCTACAGGCACAGCTTCCCTCATTTTACCATTGATATCCAGTGCATAGCGGCTGATGCTCACTCCATCGGGCATGGGAAAGGTCAATTCTCCCTCCAGCACACGGGCTGCAGTATTGCAAAATTCCATTTCCATGGTGGTGATGGCGGTAGTACCTACCACGCTTACTTCTACCTTGAAAATTTTAAGCTTAACCCTGGCCGAATCTTTACCCGTAACTTTTAACACGGGTTGCTGGGCTGCAAGCTGAGTAGCGATTGCAGAAAACAGCAAACAAATAAATAGTTTCAGCGTTTTGGTAAAACCCGTCATACAGTTTTTTTATATAGATACAATTAGTCGAAAGATTGCATAAGCGACGGCAAAATAAAACCTAAAAAACTAAGGATTTGTTAAAGAATAGTCGAACAGCAGTGGACAGGTGACAGTTAACAGGCAGTAATCTGTGTACTGTAAACTGTCCTCTTGTATTTACTGTGCTGAAACGCTTTGCCAACTGCCTGCAAATACGGCAATATTGCTTATCTTTTCACAAAATCATTTTATGCAGCAGTATATTTTGGCATTGGATCAGGGAACCACCAGCAGCCGTTCGATAGTATTTGATGCAGCCGGTAACATTGTGGCAACAGCGCAAAAAGAATTTACGCAGCATTTTCCGCAACCCGGCTGGGTAGAGCATGATGCTGTGGAAATTTGGGAAACCCAATTGGTTACTGCAAAAGAAGCCATTGTCAAAGCCGGTATTGCCTGCTCACAAATTGCCGCCATTGGTATTACCAATCAACGGGAAACCACTGTGGTATGGAACAGAAATACGGGTAAGCCCATTTACAATGCTATTGTGTGGCAGGACAGGCGCACAGCCGATTTTTGTGACGAATTGAAAGCAAGGGCATTGGATAAATTTATTCAACAGCGAACTGGCCTTGTGGTGGATAGCTATTTCAGCGGCACCAAAATACGATGGATATTGAACAATGTAACTGGGGCAAGGGATAGTGCCGCCAAGGGTGAACTCTGCTTTGGCACTATGGATACCTGGCTGCTGTGGAACCTTACCGGCGGGCAACTACATGCCACCGATGTAAGCAATGCCAGCCGCACCATGCTATGCAATCTGGAAACGCTGCAATGGGATGGTGAACTGGAAAAAATATTAGAAGTGCCGGGCAATTTACTGCCGCAAATACGCAGCAGCAGTGAGGTATACGGACATACCACCCTTCTTGACGGGCTAACTGCGGTGCCTATTGCCGGTATTGCAGGTGATCAGCAGGCAGCTTTGTTTGGGCAGCTATGTACGCAACAGGGTATGGTGAAAAATACTTACGGTACTGGGTGTTTTATGCTGATGAATACGGGTGAAAAAATGGTGATGTCGAACAATAACCTGCTTACCACGGTAGCCTGGAAAATAAACGGCATTACACACTATGCGCTGGAAGGCAGTGTATTTATTGCCGGTGCTGTAGTACAATGGCTGCGGGATGGATTGGGCATTATAAAAACTTCGGCAGATGTGGAAGCACTGGCCACGCAGGTGGATACAACCGATGGCGTATATGTGGTGCCAGCTTTTGCCGGGCTGGGTGCGCCTTACTGGAACCAGCACGCAAGGGGAACCATAAGCGGTCTTACAAGGGGCAGTACATCGGCACATATTGCCCGGGCCTGTATAGAAAGCATTGCCTATCAAACAATGGATGTATTGAAAGCCATGGAAACCGACAGCGGTATCAGCATTAAAGAACTGCGGGTGGACGGTGGTGCCACTGCCAATGATTTGCTGATGCAGTTTCAGGCTGATGTACTAAATACAAAAGTGGTGCGGCCAACTGTAACCGAAACCACCGCATTGGGTGCATGTTATCTTGCAGGGTTGGCGGTGGGCTTCTGGAAAAGTATTGACGACCTGCAGCAGCAATGGCAGGTACAAAAAATATTTTCACCAGTGATGGAGGATGTACAACGAAACGAATTGACAAAGGGCTGGGCAAGGGCCATCGGTTCGGCAATAGAATGGGCAGGGCGTTAATGTGCTGATTAGCTGATTAGCTGATTTGCTAATGTGCTGCTGGAGTACAAGGATTGAAAAGTATGCTCAAAAAGAAAGAAGGCCTTACAAAAAATG
>JANMDL010000059.1:0-1625 GCA_031376295.1 Chitinophagales bacterium | reverse complement strand
CCAGATCGTGCTGGCGATGGCGCTTTCGGGCGCGCTGGCCGGTATGGTTGGTGTGAATGAAGTGCTGGGGTATCGCTATCGTTACTACCACGACTTTTCGCCGGGTTATGGGTTCACCGGCATTGCGGTGGCGTTGCTGGGCCGCAATCATCCGGTGGGGATTGTGCTGGCGGCGATTCTGTTCGGCGCGTTGATTCGCGGCGGCCTCTTCGTAGACATCTTCACCGACAAAGTCTCGAAGGACTTGGTGCAGGTGCTGCAAGCGATCATCATTTTGTTTGTCGCGATGGAAGCGCTGTTTCGCAGCGGTTTGAAACAATGGCTGCCCGCCTGGGCGCACAAAAGTTAGGCTGTGCTATGTCCGACATCTTCAAGAAACTCAATCTGAAAGACCAGACCGAAATCATCGTGCTCAACCCGCCGGCCAGTTTCGAGCCGGAATTGGCCGCGCTCACCGGCATCAACGTCCGGCGCGAATTGAAGGGCGTCAAAGCGCTGAATTTCGCGCTAGCCTTTGTCACCAAACAGGCCGAAGTGGACAAGCTGGCCGCCGCGTTGGGCCAACGCACGCAGGGCGATGCCGTAGTTTGGTTCGCTTACCCCAAAGGCACGTCGAAGAAATACAAATGCGATTTCAACCGCGATACCGGCTGGGCCGCGCTGGGCGCGCTGGGTTTTGAACCCGTGCGCATGGTCGCGATAGATGCCGATTGGTCAGCGTTGCGCTTCCGGCGCGCCGATTTCATCAAGACGATGCGCCGCGAAGAGAAACACGCCATTTCCGCCAAAGGCAAAGCCAAGACTAAGAAAGCCTGATCGCCATGCTCAAAAATATTCTCAACTACACGCTGATCGCTTCGACGCTGCGGCTCTCGACGCCCTTGATCCTGGCCGCGCTGGGCGGGCTGTACGCCGAACGCAGCGGCGTCATCAACATTGCGCTCGAAGGCATGATGCTGGCCGGCGCCTTCACGGCGGCGGCGGTGACGCTCTATGCGCACAGTCCTTGGATTGGTTTGCTGGCGGCAATGCTGGCCGGTGTGTTGGTCGCGGCGCTGCACGCCGTGGCGACGATCAATTACAAAGCCGATCAAGTCGTCAGCGGCACCGCGATCAATATCCTGTTCCTTGGTGTGCCCGCGCTGCTGTCGGGCGCGCTCTTTGATTCGACGGGGGCGACGCCTCAATTGCCGAAAGACCAGGTCTTGCCCGACGTGACGTTATTCAACGCCGCAAGCTCGCCGAAGCTGGCCTCGATCTTCAACCAAAAGCCGCTTGTCTATCTGGCCTTCATTTTGGTGGGCGTGACATTTTACGTGCTCTATCACACGCGCTTTGGCCTGCGTTTGCGCGCGGTGGGCGAGAATCCCGAAGCCGCCGACACCGCGGGCGTGAGCGTGCGGCGCATGCGTTATGCGGGCGTGCTGATTTCGGGCGCGCTGGCGGCGCTGGGCGGGGCCTATCTTTCCATTGGGCAGAATTCGCTGTTTACGCGCAATATGACGGCGGGGCGCGGTTTCATCGCGCTGGCGGCCCTGATTTTCGGCAAGTGGAACCCGGTGGGCGCGCTGCTGGCGTGCCTGTTTTTTGGCCTGGCCGAAGCCGTGGAACATGCCATGGCCAGC
>JANMDL010000018.1:0-1716 GCA_031376295.1 Chitinophagales bacterium | reverse complement strand
GCCAACAATTGCCTGCGAGAATGGAATCACTGGGATACGAATGCCTCGCCACGGTAAGTGAAGTTGTACCGAAAGCGGATGTTTCTAGCCGCTCGTTTGAAGTCAAAGTAACCGGCCCATGTCCGCCAGGAGTCTACAGTGGCATGTTTGGCCGGCTAATGCTGCCGCTGGAAGATGAACAGCTATTATTGATTCCAGCCGAGACGATTCAACGTGTAGGTCAACTAACTTTTGTCCAAGTGCTAACCGAAAGTGCGCTGGCCCGGCGTTCTGTGCAAGTTGGCAGAGATTTCAAGGATCAGGTGGAAATTCTGACTGGACTGAAAGCTGGCGAACAGGTTTTGATCCCAGCATCAGTTACAACAGGAGTTTCACCGTGAATAAGAAGTCAGCTACTGAAACTTCTTCGAGCAAACACGCAGCGCACGAATCAAACGACTTCCTAACCAACATCGTGCGAATCTTTCTCGAATCGCACTTGTCAATCATTCTAATCATCCTGTCGTTGATTGTTGGCTTCGCAGCATTGTGGATCACGCCGCGCGAGGAAGATCCGCAGATTGTTGTGCCACTTGCCGATGTCTATGTCAATTTCCCGGGGCACTCGGCAGCCGAAGTCGAACAACTCGTTGCGTCTCCGCTGGAACGCATGCTCTATCAGATTGACGGAGTCGAGTACGTTTATAGCATGTCTCGGGACGACTATGCGATTATTACGGTTCGATTCTATGTCGGGCAAGACCGAGAGCGAAGTCTCGTTAAGCTTTTCAAGAAGCTGAACGAAAACTCCCAAACGATTCCGCCCGGAGTGTCTGGATGGGTGATGAAACCTGTGGAAATCGATGATGTACCTGTCGTGACGTTCGCCGTGGCAGGAGCGGAAAACAACAGTTTCGCCCTTCGACGCATCGGTGAAGAGTTAGTAGAGAGACTCGCGGTTGTGCCCAAAGTGAGCCGAGCTTTTCTAGTCGGAGGTCAAGCACGCACGATCTCGATTGAGCTTGAGCCTGATCGGCTGCTCGCGCACAAGATGGGGATTTCCGAGGTCAAAAATGCGGTCTCTATGTCGAACGTTGCAAGCCCCGCGAACACGTTTGGTCGTTTGGACAGAGAATTTCAAGTTGTCGTGCAACCTCATCTGACATCGGCGGCAGATGTCGGAAACTTGGTCGTCGGGGTATTCGATGACCGTCCCGTTTTTTTAAAGGATGTTGCAAACATATCAGATGGTCCCGATGAAGTTTCCGATGATGTTCGTCATGGATGGGGATCTGCAAGTTCGTTCGAAAAGCATCAATCGACTCCAGGCTGGCTGATAGGATCAAAGCACAAAGAGCATATAGCTACTAGTCATTCAGCAGTGGATGAATCCACTCCAGCTGTGACCATCGCGATTTCGAAACAGAAAGGGGCCAATGCAGTTCAGGTAGCTGAAGCAGTGATCCAAGAAGCCAATCGGCTACGCGAAGAAATTCTGCCTGATGACGTTGAACTGATCGTTACTCGAAATAATGGAATCGTAGCAAATGAGAAAGTGAACGAACTGATCGAAGCACTTGGCGTGGCTATCGTGATTGTGATCCTGCTTTTGACCTTCGGTCTGGGCTGGCGTGAAGCTCTCATTGTTTCCATTGCGGTTCCAGTTGTGTTCGGGCTAACGTTGGCTGTGAACCTATTATTTGGCTACACCATCAATCGAGTTACTCTCTTTGCTTT
>JANMDL010000964.1:0-3411 GCA_031376295.1 Chitinophagales bacterium | reverse complement strand
TTCAAAAGACAGCGATTTCTCTTTTCTTATACAGGCAAATGGTACGCCACCAAAACTGATACTTATAAACAGGGGCAATTGCGACAATAAGATACTTTGGACATTTATAAAAGATCGTATCAGGCAAGCCGTTGATTTATTGGTTAATACTGATGCCGATATTTGTGAATTAGAATAAAAAATAAATTAAATGAGTAAATTTTCCTGCACCAGTTTTGCCGGCCAAAAAGTACTGGTTCGTGTTGACTTTAATGTACCGCTCAACGATGCTTTTGAAATTACAGATGATACCCGCATCACCGCAGCCATCCCAACCATTCAAAAAATTATTGCCGATGGTGGCAAAGTGATACTGATGAGCCATTTTGGCCGCCCCAAGGACGGGCCGGAAGAAAAGTTTTCACTCAAACACCTTGTTAATCATTTGTACGATTTACTGAATGCCGGCAAACCTGCCGATGAACCAACCAGCGTTTTCTTTGCGGAAGATTGCATAGGTGAGCAGGCGTACATGACGGCGGGTATGTTACGCAAAGGCGAAGTGCTGCTGCTCGAAAACCTGCGCTTTTACAAGGAAGAAGAAAAAGGAGATGAGGCATTTGCAGAAAAACTCAGCAAGTTGGGTGATGTATATGTGAATGATGCATTTGGTACGGCCCACAGAGCACATGCCAGTACTGCCGTAATTGCAAAGTTTTTCCCCGGAGATAAAAAAATGTTTGGCCTGCTCATTGAAGCCGAAGTGGCCAGTGCCGAAAAAGTACTGCACCAGTCAGAAAAGCCTTTTACCGCCATTATTGGCGGCGCAAAAGTGTCAGACAAAATACTCATTATTGAAAACCTGCTCGAAAGGGCAACCGACATCATCATCGGTGGCGGTATGGCCTATACTTTTATGAAAGCAAGGGGCGGCAAAATTGGCAATTCACTTTGCGAAGAAGATCGCTTGCAAACAGCCATTGAACTGCTACAGAAAGCCACCGCCAAAAATGTGAGTATTCACCTGCCGGAAGATTCGGTAATTGCAGATAAGTTTGATGCCAATGCCAATACGAAAACCTGCCCAAGCGATGCCATTCCCGATGGTTGGTTAGGTTTAGATATAGGCCCCAAAGCCATTGGTATTTTCTCCGAAGTAATCCGCCGCTCAAAAACCATTTTATGGAACGGGCCGATGGGAGTGTTTGAAATGGAAAAATTTCAGGCAGGTACCAGGGCTGTTGCACAGGCAGTAGCCGATGCTACCGCAACTGGTGCTTTTTCGCTGGTTGGTGGTGGAGATAGCGTGTCTGCTGTAAATGAATTTGGCTTTACTGATAAGGTAAGTTATATCTCTACCGGCGGAGGTGCCATGCTGGAATATTTTGAAGGGAAAGTGCTGCCGGGCATTGCTGCTGTACAGTAGTAAGCTTGGCATACCATATTAGGGTGAACACGGTGAAAACAGCAATTTTAGTGTTTACATTTGCGGATAAACTTTATTAGATGAAAAAAATAGTATTTACCCTCTCAGTTCTGTTTGCCCTCGATGCAACAGCCCAAAAAATAATAGCCCTTGAATACAAAGGCAAAAAATATGAAGTGCTTGATATGACTGCCAAAGGGAAAATAACCTGGGGCGGTTATGAAGAAATTGGCGATTTGGTACGCAGCGATAATAATGGAGCTGCTAATACCAAAGCTATTGTAGCAGTAGTAGGTGAAAACAAAGGCTTTGATGGGAAACCCTATGCAGCCAAACTTTGCGCACAGGCAAAAGACGGCGGTAAAGAAGATTGGTACTTGCCGGCCAAAGACGAAACCGAACTCATCATTGACAACAAAGCCAAATTTGCCTTTGACGAAAGAGCCACACTATGGACATCAACTGAAGCCAATGGTACACAGGCCGTGACCAAATACGTGTATACTGGTGCTTTTTACAACAGCCAGAAGGTAGACGAATATAACTTTGTGTGCATCCGAAAAGTGGATTAAACAATTGCTTATTTCGGCGAAATAACAACCAGCTTATCATCATTACTGCCATTGCTGGTACACACATACACATGCCCGTCAGGCGATACACATACATCACGCAGGCGACCGTATTTTTCATCCAGAAAAGTAAATGTGCCCTTCACTGTTGTATGCGATTCGTCCAATTGCAATTGATGCAGCCTTTCATTTTTCAGCGTAGCCATCAGTAATGAGTTTTTCCAACCGGGTATCAGGTCGCTGTTGTAATAATCAAGTCCGCATACAGCAATGGTAGGTGTCCATGTATAAACAGGTTCTTTCACCCCATTTTTGGTACAAAATTCCTTTTCACCCCTTTCATTACAAAATCCCTTCACATCTGGCCAGCCATAATTACCGCCCCTTGTTACAATACTCACTTCGTCATCGGTATCTGGCCCGTGTTCAGAAATATACAGGTAGCCATTGGCTAAAACCATTCCCTGAGCATTGCGGTGGCCATAACTCCATACAGGGTTGCCGGCAAAAGGGTTATCTGTGGGGATTGTTCCATCTAAATTCAGCCTCAGTATTTTGCCATTAACATCGTTTTTGTTCTGCGGAAGGCTTTGGTCAGAAGCATCTCCGGTACTCACCAGCAGTTTTTTATCGGCAGTTATCAATAACCTGCAGCCATTATGTATATACGAAGCCTTAATATTATCAAAAATCACAAGCGGGTTTGTAAGGGTTTTGCCATCATAGCTATAGCGCACTATCTTCTCTGTATACTCACCATCAGCCTCATAGTTATGCGCAACAAACACATAAGGAGTTACTGCAAAATCGGGGTGAAGCACCATGCCCAGCAAACCGCCCTCGCCCCTTGCCACCACACCGGGTACATCCAGCAGTTTGGTTACACCACCTGTTGATGGGTTAACCCTGCTGATTTTGCCCCCACGTTCAGTCATCCAGATATAATTGTCCGGCCCCCACAATATTTCCCAGGGGTAGTTAAGACCTGAGGCTAAAACCGAATCCTTTACAGCATTGCTGTTACCCTGAACCGACTTATACGCAGGCCCACTACAGCCACCAGGCAGTGTTGCCGAAAACAAAATCCCCAGTAAAATAAGCTTCATATATTTATTTTAACAGATGATTTGATGCAAAATCGTAGTAATTTACAACAATTCAATACAAAAAAATACTAAAGCCCGGGGCTAATGTGCAGGGCATGAATATTAACAAACTGTAAACAAAAGTTTCCCGCAAACCGGGGTTACTTTTTATATTTATCAGAATTATAGTGTATTGAATAAAAAAGAGTATTTTTATCACTACAATATTAAATTTAAAATTATGAAACGTACAGGTCTGTTTATTTTAATAGGAGTTCTTGTAATCCTTGGATTTTGGGGTTGCAATGGTTACAATGGGTTGGTAAAGCAGGATGAAAATGTTAAAAAA
>JANMDL010000960.1:0-21496 GCA_031376295.1 Chitinophagales bacterium | reverse complement strand
AATTTTTTTTCAAAAGCATAACCCCTGTCTTTAACATAGTTGTATCCGCCAACTGAAAATTTTTGTGCAGGAGAAAAAATGTCTCTTGCAATCATTGAAGAAAACATGGGATTGAGCAGATCCTGTGCAATATTATCCGTGTATTGCCTGGTGTATAGGTTTTGTGTCAGGCCTTTCTGTTTATTCCGGTACAGTTCCCGGTAATAAGCCGCCGCCAGCATTCCGCCGCTTGCCCCGCTTATCATAAATGTCTGCTTCATCAATTGCCCGCCGGTAATACTGTCTAACTGCTGCAGGGTATTCATGGTAAAAGTGCCGCTACGCAATCCGCCACCGCTTACATTAATAAACAGCATAACAGGCTTTTCTGCCTGCTGTTTCTTTTTCCAGTTGTTCAGCACGGTAATCATCTCTGCTTTATCTGCTTCAATTTTTTGCGGGGTACACAATTGCTGCAGGCTTTGTTTATTGTAACCCGGCCGTTCGGCCCTGTTGGTATAATTGATGCCGTAAGCCTTGTTGCGGGGGTCAATAATTTCTTTTTTATACAGCAGGTTGATAACAAATAAAAGTACAATTACAAACAACACACTCCAGCTTTGCAGAAAATAAGTAAGTGCCCCTATCACGGCTGTCATCACAGCAAAAAAAACAAAAGTGCTGGCAGCAGCAGGCAGTTCAAAAAATTTATTGTCGAGAAAAAATCCAATGGTAATCAGAAAAATAAAAGCCAGCAGGATACTGATCATAGCTGCAAAGTGATGCCGCTTGAATATAGAGTCTAAAAACACCTGGCTGTAATGTGACACATTGCGTGCCTTGCGCAGGCGGAGCCTGGTGCTGAAATAGTAACCAACCTTCATGCCAAATCCATCCTGCTGCGGATTTACTCCCGGGTCGAATTCCTCTCTAAATTTGCCGGGATTGCTGATGATGGGCGCTATGGTACGCAGGATAGTTTTTTCCGCACCAAAAAAATAGGCAAATGAAAAGGCGAGCAGTATAATTACTCCCGTAAGCAAACCTATGATAAGCAGCAGTATCTGCCCGGTATTCATCAGCTCTTTACCGCTGTTGAATTTTACCAGCCGTACAATATAAAAGACCAGGAACAATAAAGGAAGTATGGCATTGTTGATGCAGTATTTTACAAAAGGTTTGGAGGTAGTGGCAAGAAACTTACAGCGTTTGCTGTGCAAAATGAAAGTGGTGATGTTCCAGCTCATAAAAAAAACACCGAGTGCCACACCCACAATGGCGGCACTGAGGGCATTTACATTATCAAGATACTCAGGTGAAAAGAAAAGGGCATCGGCCCCGAAACTGTGCAGGAAACCGCTGTTGACAGCACTGACCAGTAAAAACCAGAAAACCAGCAGTACCTGGTATTTGCGGAAATGCAGTATAAAAAGCTGAACAGGAAAGGAGTAAAATGTATGCTTAAAAAGTTGCTTCATGCAAAGCTGTTTTTTTAAATATACTACAAAACGGGCAAATCAATCAACTCATACCCTTTTTGTCTGCAGCCAGATGGCAACCGTTTGTGTAATGGCCATGGTAGCCAGCAACAGGTGAATGGGTTGTGCCATAGCAGGCATGTCTGCATAAAAAAGTATAATGCCTGCTATCATATTCAATACTACCAGCCCGGAAAGTATATACAATTTCTTCTTTAATAAATCAACTGATGTGCCCTTCCATATCACAAAGCTTGAAAAAAGCAGTACAAACCAGGAGAAACTGCGGTGGATAACAAAGCTCAGTGGGAAATCAGCCAGCCATTTTTCACGCTGCCCGTACTGCAGTTCCCTGGAAATATCATCCACATACATGCGAACCATTGTACCCACCACGCCCTGGGCAAGCAACACAAGCAGCAGCAGCAGCAGCAGGTTGCGCATTTGCTGAGCGGCCGGAATTGAAAATAATTTTTGACGCAGCGACAGCACCAATGCTGCCTGTAACTGAACGAGTAATAAAGCAAAAAATAAATGTACCGATATACTCAGGTGTGCCAGGTTAAGTTTTACCACTATGGCGCCAAACAGGCCAGTTAATATTACCACCAATAAAAACCCGAGTGCCAGCCGGAATGACCTGCGGTTTTGCCTGCGTTTAAAAAAAAGTATGCCAGCCTGAACCAAGGCAAAAAGACCCAGCAAGACACCCAGCAAACGGTTTACGTATTCAATCCATGTATGCCATACATTAAACGTATGATCAATATCCTGTTTCTTGAGGTATTTCTCAAAATCAGGGGGCAATTGGCTGGCATTAACAGGCGGTATCCACCTGCCAAAACATTTGGGCCAGTCGGGGCAGCCCATGCCGCTTTGAGTAGTGCGAACCACCCCTCCGGCTATAATAACGAGAAAAGTAAGGATGAATGTTGCCAGCGCCCAGCGCCTGATTAATTGCATGTTGCAAAGTTAAGGCTTGCGTGCTTTATAATTCAGGAAAAAGTCTTCGCTGCATTACAAAATCATTGTTTAACCTCTACACCAGCTTTTGGCTTTTGTATAAAGTACATGATGGTAAAAGAGGGGATAAAATCTGTAAAGGGCAGGGCTTCTTCTACAAAATTAAATATGGCACCTGCAGTACCCTTCCAGGTACCGAAACGCTGGTAAAAAATCCAGGCTGAAAGTGGCGCCCAAAGAATGTCACCATATTCACCAAGCCCGGGAATGGCATAAGTGGCATAACCGATGGCATCCATGGCAATACAAAAAAGGAGAGAGGGGGCTTTTGTTTCATGCTGCAAAGATTGTATAATTTCCGGAACTGTGCATTTTGCAGTGGTATTGATATTGTTAAAACTGGGCGATAACCCAATATGCAGTAAAAAAACTATTTTTGACTAAAACAAACCAGTGCTGCTACCTTTTTTTCAGGATAAATTTTCAGAAGCTGGAATAGATGAAGCCGGACGTGGCTGCTATGCCGGGCCTGTTTTTGCCGCAGCCGTTATTTTGCCCAAAGATTTTTACCATCCGCTGCTCAACGATTCAAAACAGCTAAAGGAAAAAGAACGTGACCTGCTGCGGCCTATTATTGAAAAGGAAAGTATTGCTTATGCTGCAGCAAAGGTGGATGAAGAAGTTATTGACCACATCAATATTCTGCAGGCAACCTATATGGCCATGCACAATGCTGTTAAAGATTTAGTTACCATACCACAAATGCTGCTTATTGATGGCAACCGTTTTAAACCTTATCCTGCTATACCCCACCAGTGTTTTGTAAAAGGCGATGGGCGCTTTGCTGCTATTGCTGCCGCAAGCATCCTGGCAAAAACCTACCGGGATGAATACATGCAGGCACTGCACCAGCAGTTTCCGCAATATGGATGGAACAAAAACAAGGGGTATGGTACCGCTATACACCGCCAAGCCATTGAAGAACACGGACTCTGCTGCTACCACCGCAAAAGTTTTAACATTTTACCCAAACAGTTATCATTTAAGCTGTAGTATTCCTATAAGTACCTGTGGTAAAGGGTTTAAGCCAATACAAGCCTGCTCATACGATTGCTTAATACCCGGTTAGATTTGTGTTGTCAGAATTATTCCGGCAGCCCATTAAACCCCGGTGCAAAGCCTCTGTCTGTATTACTGTAGACAGGTTATTTACTTTTAGTGGAATAAAATTTAAAATTATTTATTATGAAAGCGAAATTATTTTTAGCAGCAGCCATCCTGTTTGGCATCGGAATCAGCAGTGCTTCGGCACAAATAAGGCAACACGGGCAGAACGAGCGCCACCGCATCAGGCAGGGCGTAAGAAGTGGCGAATTAACCAGAACGGAAACCGCTATCCTTGCCCGGCAGCAGGCACATATACGCAGAGAAACTGTTGCGGCAAAGAGAAACGATGGAGTGATAACCCAATGTGAGCGCAGGGATATCCGCCAGGACCAGCGCCAGGCCAGCCGCAATATTTACCGCAAAAAACACAACGGACGAAACAGGAATTAGTTTTGGTTAGAACATAGATGCAGTAGTTTGCCCACGCCCCTTAAAAGGTGTGGGTTTTTTGTGTTGTAAACGACGCCCTTAATCGTCAAGTTCCTTCAACCATTCTTTTATTCCAGCAACAATTTTTTTAGCCACCAGTTTGTGAAAAGCCGGATCAAGAATTCGTTGTTCATCTTCTTTGTTACTGAGAAAAGCTACTTCTACTAAGCAGTTGGGATATTCAGTAGGGCCGCTCAGCGAAAAATTAAAACTGCCGATATTGCCAAATTCAGCCAGGTTGAGCCGCAGCATATTTTTAAGTATGGCCTGGCTCAGCGGGCGGAAACCGATATAGCGGTAATAAGTACTCACACCTTTTATTGAATCACGGGAGGAGGAATTGAGATGGATACTGATGAGCAGGTTGGGATTCACCTGTCTTACTGCCAGCACCCTTTCTTCCATGCTCAGTGCCGTGTCATTTTCCCTTGTCATAAACACCTTGGTGCCGTTTTTCAAAAGCTCCGCTTGTAATTGTTTTGCAATCAGCAGGGTATAATTTTTTTCCAGTATGCTGGTAGTAATTCCTTTGGCACCACTGTTATCTCCGCCATGCCCCGCATCTACTGCAATTAGCAGCTTGCTTAGTTTCAGTTTTTGTGGCTGGCGCTTTACTTTTACCGTAAGCCTGTTGCCATTGTAATACACCTGGTAACCCCAATGCTGCGGATGCTTCAGTTCTATGATTACCCGGAGAACATCGTCGTTCACCTGTTCGTAATACGTGTTAATGATTTCGGTGGCAGTACTTCGCTGCGTTATCCAGTTGGTATTGCTGGCCACGCCAAAAATATCAATTACAATGCGTGCAGGATTAATCTGCTGAATACTGCGGTAAGGTAATTTTTCGGCCATCTGTATCGCTGCATAATCAAAAGCTGAATCTCCATTTACAAGAAAAGAAGCGGAGAGCTGCTGTGCTGCTGGTTTGTAAGCTGGTTGCAGCACAACAGATTTTTTATCAATAAATGCCGTAAAATTTTGTGCCAGTCTCACTTTATAATCTGTGGCCACACTGTCAATTACTTTCAGCAGCACATTGCTGTCTACATACGTCATTTTAGCACCACCAAGCCTGTCGTCGCCAGTGCCGTATTCTAAAAAAGGGAGATTGCCCTTTGTGCGTACATAAAATGTGGATGGCAGGGCTTCCTGTGCCTGTGAAGCAAGCGTGAAGAGCATGGCCCAAATGATAAAGCATTGCTGCATTGTAAATTTTTTATCATTAAAGGTCTGTTTTTTAAAATAAATTTTCAGCAGATTTTTTTTTGATCATCCAAAACAATACGCAGATGGCCTGGCCCTTACATTAATACCGCAAATTGCTTCCAGTGCTTCCCGTAATGGAGCAGGCGATGCTGTGGCCTCCGGGATTGGATTGTGCCAGTCAAATTGTTTTTCATCGGGATGCAGGCTGCGGTAGTGTTCAATGGCTAATTGCAGCAACTGCAGCCTGTTTTGCAAAAGCTCTTCACTGTAAATGCTTTCACTCCTCACCTGGCTTACGGATAGAAATTCAAAATACAATACCCTGCGGATAGGGTTGTGCTGCATAATGCCCGAGCTGTGTGCCAGCATCATATCATGTACCAGTATATCTCCTGCCTTCATGGTAACTTCTGTAAATGGTTCATGTTGTAATGTGCAGATACTTTTACCACTGGTATGGCTTTGCGGCACTACCCTTAGGGCTCCATCGCCGCAATCAGCATCATCCAGATAAATACCCATGGTAAAACATTGCCCTGTTCGCTGGTGCAGCATATCCTGGTGCCACAGTACAGGGGTATTATCGCCCAGCATTTTTATTACAGCAAACTCCTGTATCAGAAAAAAATCGGGGCCGCAGATGGAGGCAGCGGTTTCCAGTATAAATGGTGCGCCCAGTAATTCAAGGCAGGCAAGGTTGCCTTTATCAAGAATCTTGTCTAATGCATTGATATACGTATTACCGTTATTGCTGTTTGTTGCAACTGTAATTTTATTGTTCTGATCCATCTGCTCAGTAAACAGTTTCTGCAGGTTTTGTAATAGCAGAGGAGGAACAGCCTGTTGCAGAACGAGATAGCCATCCTTTGTAAATCTATCCAGTTGGGTTTTGCTGAGCGCCGATGGGTTTATGGTCATCCGCAAATATAAAGAAACCGTTTTTTGAGTAACAACAATGTTAAGTATTCCTTACCAGAGCTTAACTTTAAAAATCTAACTTTACCACTTAATAAACTGACATGCGTAATTTTTTTGTTGATAGTGATATTTCCATTGCCAAAACCATTCATTCAGATTTTTACAAGTCGGAAAAGGCGCTGGAGATGGCCAAAGAAAAAATATTTGCTGCCGGTTTGCAATATGCCGGTGATACGGATATGCTGCCGGCAGATGGGGCTGCTTTTCCGCTTACTTTGCTGGAGGGTTTTTTAAATGAGCCATTGCTGGTGCTGAAAGACAAAGCTGGCGTTATTTCCTGCATGAGCAACGTTTGTACGCACCGCGGCAATTTGCTTATAACTGAGCCGTGCCAGCTTAGCCAGTTAAAATGCAGGTATCATGGCAGAACTTTTAACCTGGCCGGGGAGCTGGTTTCCATGCCGGAATTTAAAGAGGTGAAAAACTTTCCCTGTGCGGATGACAACCTGCACCAGGTAAAACTGTTTCAATGGGAAAAACTGCTTTTTGTTTCCCTGAACCCTGTTGTAAAACCCGGTGAGTATTTTAAAGAAATGATGAAGCGGATGGAGTTTTTTCCGCTGGATAAATTAGTGAGGCGGGATGACCTGGGCAAAGATTATTACGTGAATGCCAACTGGGCGCTGTACTGCGAAAATTACCTGGAAGGGTTTCATATACCATTTGTACATGCAGGATTAAACCAGGTGCTTGATTTTGGGGATTATGAAACAGAATTGTTCTTCCCTTATTCCAGTTTGCAACTGGGCATCGGTAAAACGTCAGCAGGCTGTTTTGACCTGCCGCCTTCTTCGCCTGATTTTGGTAAAAATATAGCAGCTTATTATTTCTGGGTATTTCCCAACATGATGTTTAATTTTTATCCCTGGGGATTGTCGTTAAATATTGTACAGCCGCTGGGTGTTGCTAAAACAAAAGTTTCCTTTGTTACTTATATGTATGATGAATCTTTGAGAGAACAGGGCGCCGGTGCAGGGCTGGATAAAGTGGAGGCTGAGGACGAAGAAATTGTTCAGAATGTGCAAAAAGGTATTGGCAGCAGGTTTTACAAGCAGGGCCGTTATTCAGTAAAAAGAGAAAAGGGAACGCATCATTTTCATACCCTGCTGGCAAATTTTATCAACACCAATGAATAACGAAACAGGCAGCGCTGTTACAGGAGCAGTTTCATTCCCTCATGTGATGCTGTAAAACCAAGTGATTCATAAAACCTGATGGCATCCGGCCTTTTTTTGTCGGTTGTAAGCTGTATTAAGTGGCAACCCTTTTCCTTTGCCCTGCTGATGATGTATTCAAATACCCGGGTGCCTATCCCCTGCCCACGATGGCTGGCGCTTGTTCTTACAGCTTCTACCTGTACCCGCAGTCCGCCTTGATAAGTGAGGTAGGGAATAAATGTCAACTGAAATGTTGCAACTATTTCTTCATCCAGTTCTGCAATGGTCAGTTCCTGGTTGGGGTCTGCGGTAATCCGTTCAAATGCCTTTATATAACTGTCAGAAAGATTCGCCGCAGTTTTTTCCCTTTCAGCGCCAAGCACATCATCCGCCAGCATCTGTACAATTGCTGCAAGATCTTTTTTTAGAGCTGGCCTGAAAATAAGCTGGTTATCCATAAAATGTTATTGTCATAAACAAAGTTACCGTTATCCTTCATTTGTATTTTCTGCTGTATCATCTGCTTCCTGCCCGGCTATATCACATTCAGCGCCATCGCAGCAGGGCATGATGTTGATGCCGCAAACGCTGCATTGGTAGTGGCCGTGTACATGCACAGGGTCAGTGGAATGACCGCATGCGGGGCAAAGCTGAAGAGGCATGGCAGTAGAAATTTAACACAAAGCTAAACTAATGCGTAACACCTGTGATTGGTTAGCACAAAGATAATTTTGCTTGTTCAGAACATAGCCTAACTTTATAAGAAATCGCCATATGAACTGGTATATCATCATCCCCTTTGGTATTGCAGTAATTGCGGGCATTGTTTTTATCATTATCCGCAACAATAAAGACGGGAAGCAGCTGGAAAAGAAACTGAACAATGATTTGCCTGTATCAAAGGCTGAGGATGCCGACAGGGATAGTGAAGAAGCAATGAAATAAAATGCTTCTCTATCTCTATAATTGTTTAAAAAAATCAGCAGGTGACATAACAGGAAAAGGGGGTTGATCCCATTTTAGAAAATGTTTATCAGCAGTAACTAATGTACAATTGTACTGGAGGCAAATGTTTGTTACATACCAATCACCACTATCCTTAGCAGGCAATTCAATAAGTATTGGAATCGGGGTGTCAATAGTGATTTCCGCAAACTGCTGTATTTTTAAGAGAACAGCCTGTACGTAATCATGGTAATTGTTTTGATTAGCAGGGTATATTTACTGTAAAATACCAGGATAAAAAGCCACCCTGCGTATTTCATTTATCAACTCACTGCAAACAATCAAATTCAGGTGTTCCAGTTTTTTTAATAATACCTCTGCTTTAAAATAAGGAAGGTATTGTACATAAACATTCGCATCAAGAAAAATATAACGGGTGTCAGGCGGCATTGGTTTTGTCGTTTTCTGCGGCTTCTATCAGGCTGGATAATTCTTCAAAAGAAAGCGGAAATACTGCTTCTCCCCTGTATTTATTGCCAAGGGCTTCCACATCGGCGACAACCTGTTTCTTTTGTAAAAACTTTACCAATGCCTGCAATTGTGGTTCGGTCATTTTAGCTGCATAATGAACTAATTGACTGAGTAAAGAAGGTTCCTCCTCATTCAAAAGTGGAGTTAATGCATTTTGCATAAAAAATGTATTTGTATAAAGGTACAAATATTACCAATAATTTCAATTTTCAGGCATTAGTAAAGTCCTTTTACACCAACTCCACTTTCTCCATCACATCACCACCAGTAATGGTATCCAGTACATCCAGTCCATCGGTAATATGGCCAAAGCAGGTATGTACGCCATCCAAATGTTTAGTGCCGGGGCGGTTGTGGCAGATAAAGAATTGTGAGCCGCCTGTATTGGGGCCACGGTGCGCCATGCTCAGTACACCACGGTCGTGTACTTGTTTGGCAGCATTGGTTTCGCAGGGGATTGTCCAGCCTGGTCCGCCTGCGCCTGTACCATCAGGGCAGCCCGCCTGCACCATAAAATTGGGTATTACCCGGTGAAATTTAATTCCATTGTAAAAGCCGGCAGTGATCAGTTTTTTAAAATTGGCCACCGCAATGGGCGTTGCATCATCATACAATTCAAAATGCATGGTGCCTTTATTGGTAACAATCTGTCCTTTTGTAAGTGTATCGCTCATCATTTATTTTTTGCAAAAATAAGGGATGAGGGTGGGATACAATGAAAAAGTATAATTTTATGCGGCAGTTATTTATCTGCAGCAAAACAATGATCACTATTTACAAAGCTCTGGCAGCAGATGCAGTAATGCTTACCCAGCTGGCAAGGAGTATTTACCAGGAACATTACCTGCACCTGTGGCACCCCGGCGGGGCTGATTGGTATATGAACGAATATGCTTATGCCTCCCATAAAATTGAGCAGGAACTTGCCGACCCGCAGGTGGAATATTTTATTGCATCTGATGACGAACAGCCACTGGGCTACTTGAAGCTGAACATTGAAGCAGCATTGGATGATAATCCCCATGCTTTGGAAGTAGAACGGATTTACCTCTATAAAAATGCTGCAGGCAAGGGTATTGGCAGGCAACTGATGGAGCTGGCATTACTGCGGGCAAGGGAACTGAAAAAGGAAATACTCTTTTTAAAAGCGATGGACTCCAGCCTTGATGCGATTGCATTTTACCAGAAACTGGGCTATGCCATCTGCGGCAGCCTGCAACTGCCCATGCCCGAGTTTTCGTTGATGAAGGAGGAATACAGGGGGATGGTGATATTGAAGAAGGATGTATAGATATTTACTGTTTATTTCTCAATTCAAACTCCCTTAAAACCTGCCACTCCATACCCGGCTCCTGTTCAATAAGGCTGATGGTGCTGAAGGTAAGTTTAGCGGGCAGGTTGTAGTTTTTTATCTGCTCAAATATATTATCGGTGCAAAGAGAGTTCCGGGGATGCATCAGGGTGATATGCGGCACAGGTTTGCCGAGGTTACCTATAATGCCATGCAGAATTTGTTCTCTTAAATTATAAAATTCCTTTTGGTGGCCAATGGCAGGCAGCAAAACACCTGCGCCATTTGCAAATCTTACTACGCTGCCAAAATCAATGGTGATGGCTTCATGCTCCAGCTTTTCAAGCTTATCAATTACCATTTCAAGCTGCTCCAGCTCTTCTTCCCGGCACAGGGTAACATGGCTTTTTATCAAAGCAAATTGTACAGGGTTAAACTCCTTCCGTATTTTTTCAATTTGTACTGAGTCGTTTTCTGAAATGAAAAGCGTTAGTTGGATGCGTTTTTTGAGCATGATTATTTGGCCAAAGAATTTTTTGGTGACGAAGGTAACCCACTTAAGTGGGAATTTCTTTTTCACGGATTATGCTGATTGCACGGATTACACGAATTACTTTTCACGAAAGAACTGTTGAGAAAGCAAAGAGAAGAAGAAAAATGACGGTGAACAGTTGACAGGATGAGCGACGACCGAGGGGACAGAAACTTTGAACTTATCAACTTTGAACTTTGCTTTACCCTTGTTGCCCTTGCGAAACCTTTGCGGCCTTTGCGATACCCCTATAGCTTACCACTAAAGCTTACACACTCATTCAGTTCTTTTTCTGTATAGGCCAATTTGTATTGCGCCAGCACTTCCTGCGGCACACCATTCCATTGGTTGGGTTTGTTGCCCATGTAGCCAATGTCTTTCACGCCAATTTCGGAAGTGTAAAATCCTGTGGCTGTAAGGTTGCGCATCAGGCTGAAAAACTGAACGCCCGGCTTCATGCCCGGCTTTGCTTTTTTGGGGTAAGCAATCAAATCCACCATTTCTATCTGCTGGGCTGCAGTAGAATCCTTAAATGCTTTTTGATATTTTTTAAGGCACTGCATGTCCAGCCAGCGCAATCCACCCTTCAATGGCACCTGGTGCTGCGGCATATCATGCACAATAAATTCTATAAACTCCGGCACTTTTGCATCGCTGGCACTGCCACTTACGGCATCCCTCGGAATGATGATGTCGGCCAGCACCGTGATGGTGGCCATTTCGTCAGGGGTAAAGAATTTTTCCTCTGCCATCAGTTTCCTTTCACGCTTCAGTTCATCGGGGTTGCGATCAAGTGCAAACTCAGGCTTCTCTGTTTTTTCTGCTGCTGTTTTTTTGTCATCGGTTTTGCAACCGGCATATACCAATGGCGCCGTGATGGCACCGGTAACAAGCAGTTTTAAGGATTTTCTTCTGTCCATGATCTTTTTTTTTGCCTGCAGTTGCAGGGTTTAAGTCTTAAAATGTTTCTGTTCCAAAATGATAATGATTGCCACAGAAGCACAGAATCACTGTTTTTGTATTTTCTGTAATTCAGTGCCTTCAGTGGCATCCCGTAAGCTGCGCAGCAGCATTGCTTTTATTTTTATTGCCGCAGTTTCAAAAACAATTACCATTGCCACAGAAACACTGTTCTTTGTATTTATCTGTGTTTCAGTGCCTTCAGTGGCACATAAAAACAACAGTTAAATGTTTTGATTTTTCATTTCCTGGATAATGTATTCTGATGCCCTCATGCTCAATGCCAGTATGGTCCAGGTAATGTTCTTATCGGCCTGGCTTACAAACTGGCCACCATCCACACAAAACAAATTCTTGCAATCATGTGCCTGGCTCCATTTGTTGAGTGCCGATTTTTTGACATCATTGCCCATGCGCACTGTGCCGGCTTCATGAATGATCTCCCCCGGCTTGGTCAGGCCCCATTGGTTCTTTTCATCATCATCGCCACCCCAGGTTACCACGGCACCCATATTGTGCATCACTTCTTTAAAGGTTTCCTTCATGTGTTTAGCCTGCTTTATTTCATGCTCACTCCATTTTACATTAAACTTTAACACCGGTATGCCGAATTTATCAACCGTTGTGGGATCAATGGCGCAGTAATTGGTTTTCAACGGAATGGCTTCGCCCCGCCCGGCCATGCCTATGCCACAGCCATAAAAGTAGCGGTAGTCTTCCTTTAAAGAAGCACCATAGCCGCCTCCTTCCTTCTGCTTGCCATTCACAATGTATTTGCCATTCAGCTTTTCAATACCCCAGCTAAAGCCATAGGCCGGCTGGCTCATACCACCCCAGTATTCAATATGGTACCCTCTTGGGAAATCTAATTTCTTATTATCGAGCCACCAGGGCGAATAGATATGCAGACCGCCCACACCATCTTCGTTGTAGCGCTTACGGTCGAACAGTTGCGGCAGCACACCACCCAGCGATGCACCCGTAGAATCGTGCAGGTATTTGCCCACCACATTGCTGCTGTTGGCCAGCCCGTTAGGGTGCTGCGGCGATACTGAATTAAGCAGCAGCCTTGCGCTTTCACAAGCACTCGCAGCCAGTACCACTACCCGCCCTTCCACTTCGTATTCCATCATATCGTCTTTGCTTATGTATGATACGCCGGTGGCTTTTCCTTCGCTGTTGGTAAGTACCTCCCTTGCCATGGCATTGGCAATCACATCCACATTGCCGGTTTTTATGGCCGGGTATATCAGTACGTTGGGAGAAGAAAAATCAGCCTTGGCCATGCTGCAGTTGCGGTTGCATTGCCCGCAAAAAAAGCAGGCACCCCTGTCTGCGTCATTTTTAATTGGCTCGGTAAGTATAGACAGCCGGGAAGGAATCACTTTTACACCGGCCTGCGTGGCGGCATTTTTAATAAATAGTTCGTGCAGCCTTGGCTTGGGCGGTTTAAGAAAAAAACCATCGGGGTCATTTTCCAGCCCCTCGTTTGTGCCAAATACGCCAATCAGTTGGTCGACTCTATCGTAATAAGGTTTTACATCTTCGTAGCCAATGGGCCAGTCGTCGCCCAGGCCATCAATGCTTTTGCGTTTAAAATCTTTGGGGCCAAAGCGCAGGGAGATACGCCCCCAGTGATTGGTGCGGCCACCCAGCATTCTTGCCCGCCACCATTCCCAATCGGTACCTTCTTCTTTGGTAAAAGGCTCCCCTTCCAGCGACCAGCCCCCATAGCAGGCATCAAAATCGCCAAAAGGGCGTATTTTGGTGGAAGCACCACGCCGTGGCGATTCCCAGGGATTTTTCATTTGCGTAACATTCTTCAGCGGATCATACATATAGCCCGCCTCTATGATGCATACCTTTAACCCTGCATTGGCCAGTATGTATGCAGCCATGCCACCGCCTGCACCTGAGCCTACAATAACGGCATCGTATTTTTTACTGTTTTTCTTTATCTGTATTTCTCCCATAATGGTGATGATTGGGTGGTAATTTACGGGATTTTGGGGGGAATTGGGAATCAGGTATTGGGTATTTTGGGTATTCCGCGGGGGTTTTCACTGTCTGCCATTTCTGATAAGTAAGGTAACACCTGCGCATGTACAGCATATTGCGTTAACCACATTGCCAAGCCTAAAGCTGTTAACATGCAGTAAAAATTATTTCCACAAAAAAAAAGTATTTATTATTTTTAACTATTGTAAAAAAAAAAGCATACTACCAGTGCTGCTTATTAAACAGGCCAATTTACTTTACAACTTACCCAAAGCAGGCTGGCCAGGAGGTTCTGCTCCTGAACAGTGTGAAACCTTTGACATTTTATAACGGATGCAGAGCGTAGCATCGGCACCAGCAAAGATTGACCGGAACAGTATTTATTAATGGGATAAAACAACGGTAACGCTTTATTCTTTTTTGTGGCGCTGTTATTTTCCTGAATGGCAATACCCGGTTATTAACTTTCGGCACCAGGATGTAACTATAAAGAGGGGCACTGCACCTGTTGCGGAAAACCTGAAGGTATTTGTTAAAAGCAGGCAACACTGCACAAAAGATAGTGAATGAATAAAACCTTCTTTTTATAAAAAACATACATACACTTAAAACTATTATTCAATGAAACAGGCAAAAAATTCAGTAATTGTGTTTTTACTGGTACTAACAGTGAGTGCCCATGCCCAGGTAGGTATCGGCACCACATCGCCCAGCGCATCTGCCCAGCTGGATGTAGCAAGTACTACCAAAGGGTTTTTACCTCCACGGATGGACTCTGCCCAGCGCAATGCAATAGTTGCCCCTGCTGCCGGGCTTACTATTTATAATACCACGCTCAAATCTGTTCAGGTGTACAATGGTACAGCATGGGTTTCAACCGTACATTTTATTGGCCAAAGTTACGGGGGTGGTATCGTATTTTATGTATATGATAACGGTCAGCACGGCTTAATAGCAGCCACTGCCGACCAAAGTACATTGATGAGATGGAATGGTGGTACACAAACAATTACCCGTGCCAGGGCAGAAGGTGTTGGCGCAGGCTTAAAAAATACTGCCATTATAATTGCCAACCAGGGAGCGGTTGATGGAAATGCATTTGCAGCCACTGTGTGCAACGAATATTCAGTGGGCGCTGGTGGTGTTACTTATGGCGACTGGTATTTACCTTCGAGACACGAGTTGAATTTATTGTACCTGCAAAGAGCTGTAGTTGGCGGTTTTACTACCAACATCTACTGGAGTTCCCTGGAGGATGGTGTTAATGGTGCCAGGGGCCAGTCTTTCAGCAATGGCGCACTGATTATTGCCAACAAAGGCATAACACAGTATATTCGTGCAATCCGGGCTTTTTAACTCTGCTAAAGCCCTTTAAAAATTCGGCCGGTTCAACTACAATTGGGGTTACAACGGGGTATGCGCTGCCGGGTGGTGAGAGCAGGCGAGGGAAGCCCCGGCGTATAAAAATTTATTCTGTCACTTTTTTTGCCTCCTGTGCCGTCATATCCATCTGCTGCTGCAACTGGCTGGTAAAGGCATACATTTTGCTGAAAATTTTTGCAGCACCCGGGTATCATGCCTGCGCACATATTCACGGTATGAAGCGCCTGGCGGGACGGGCTTTTTAACTCCACTAAAGCCCTTTAAAAAATTCGGCGGGCTCAATGCATTGCAAACCCGCTTGCTGAAGCAGGTGCGTATCTTTTGTTACAATAATAGCAGGATGCATTAATGAAAGATTATAAATATACCAATCCTTTGGGTCGGCAGCAGGAAGCTGATGGATAAGCGGTATTGGCGTGTCAATATGTAAATCAGCCCGTTGCCTTATATTCAGCAACTGCGCTTCAATATAGTGCCGGTAATTGCTCAAATCCAAAGGGTTTATTTTTCTTGTAATGCGTTCACGCAGGGCCACATCTTTTATTTCAGCAGTTCCGTACAGGTAATAAAAGCCAGGGGGCTTAATTTATCCAGTAAAGTACCCACTTTTCGGGTGATAAAATAAGTAATCCAGATATTAGTGTCTAAAAAATAAACAGGGCTGTTATAGGTGTTCATGCTCAATTTCGCTAAGGATTTTTTCAAGGTCGTCATTATCGCCTTCCCACCTGAAGGATAAGCCGGGGTCGTTATCGGCAGCCTTTGCCTGGATAATTGCCAAATGCCTGCGCAATGCCTTTACGTAGCGGTCAAGCTCACCATCAGGCATATAGCGTGCTATATCCACCAACTGGCTAAAGTTACTGGGATTACTGCCAGCAGCAACAACAGGAATATCTGTAACAGCCATAGCTTTTTCTTTTACTAAAGTTACGATTATTTTAGAAATTGACGGGGCGCATTTCGAATACACCCGTCTTACGCAAAATTTTTCTCTCTTACTTTTTTTCGGAAAAAAGTAAGAGAGAAAGCCGCCCGAAAACGATATTCAGCCCTCCCAACCTTAGGTCGGGACGGGTGGTTCCCTGATTTAGCTTTTGTACTACTGTAGCTTCAGCATTACCAATTCTACATCTCAGCGGAGAGCAAAGCGTAGATTAAAAGCGAAAATCAGCAATGTACCTATGCTGCGCCAGATGGTTACTCAACCACTTTTTTCGCCTCCTGTGCCGTTAAATTCATCATCTGCTGCAACTGGCTGGTAAACTCATACAACTTGCTGAAAACAGTTTCCTGCAGGGCCAATTGCCGCTTTAGCAGGGTGATGTTTTCCTTTTGTGCAGCAATAAGTGCATCCCTTTCCTGCACAAACCTGATGAGTTCTGAATGCAATACGGATTGGTTGTACACCGTATCTTCCAGTTTCATTTCTTGGTCTGTCATTTTTTCATTTTCCATGTAGTGGTATTTTTGCTGCAAATTATTTACTTTGCAGGGTGTACAGGCTATATTTGAGGTGGTTTCATGTTCACCATTATTAATTTCATGTTATAAAACCAAACATACAATGCAAATAGGCGAAAAAATAAGGAAAATACGGGAGCTGAAAGGCTTAAAACAGGAAAACATTGCTACCGCCCTGGGCATGAGCGTAACCGCCTACGGAAACTTAGAAAGGGGTGATACTAATTTGACTTATGAGAAGCTGGAGCAGATTGCAGGTGTATTGGAAGTGCCGGTACAGGATATTGTTACCATGCCTGATGAAATAAGTATTAACAATTTCAGTTCAAATACGGGCGTTCAATTTGGCACTAATTACGGCAATGTTACATCACCAGAAATTGAAGGGTATAAATTGGCTATTGAAAAATTAGATGCGCAGGTGGAATACCTAAAACAACAGAATAATGAGTTGTTGGCTGCGGTGACGGGGAAGAAGGTGGGTTAAGCAAGGGTGTAACTTCCTGATTTATACTTTTCAGTAATGTTTCCAGCAAAGGGCATAGAAGTGGAATAAGACTACCGAGGTTTCCTTTCAACAGGCGGCTTCATTATTGGGGCTGCGCACCTGACGAAGCCTTAGTTGTTAGTGGTTTTTTTGCATCGAATTACAGCCTTTACTATTTCGTTCGAACCTGTGAATTTAACACTGGTTTTAATAATTATATATCCTTCTCCGCTAAAATCAATGTTTTGTTGAATTTCATTAACTTGATTTCCTTCGTAAGGCGATGATGCATTAATGAGGTCGTGGGTCTTAGTCACTCCACTTACGTTAGCATTAAACCCATTAATTAAACCTGTGCATATAGTTGTGATTTGCATATGTGTGACTATTACCTTGTCTTCGATAGTGCTTTTGTAATAGCTTTCAGAAATTCTCTTAATTGTAATTTTACTCCCACTGACATCGACACGAAGCGGGTAACTTATGTTCCAACTATTGTATGCGGGGCCAGATCTTTGTTCCTTTTGATTCTCCTTTGGACACTCCTTAATTGGTGAACTTGTTTCAAGTATCTGGTCACAAAAGTATTCTCCTTCTAAATAATTTTCACTAACAGTAATTACTATGTTTTTGTTTGGGCAAGAAATTGGTTCATCGGTTCCATAAAATGCTATCCGCAATTTTCTAAGTGGGTGATTACCGTCAATTAGCCTAGTACCGTCTTGCCTTTTTTCTACAGGCCCTAACATAATACACCCCGTTGAATGCTGTGGCGCATTACCCCCATGGAGCAAAATGTCTGTTCTCCCAAGAACGCCGGAGGCTTCAATTAGAAAATCTCCTTTCTTGCTCATCTTTCCTAAAGAACTTTGTACAAAATTTTTACCGGAATTGTAGCGCATTATCCCCTTATACTCTCCTGTTTGAATTTTAAGTGTATTATTTTCATATGCCATTCCAATTAGTTCTCCGTTTAGTGAAATACTGCAATAGACAAGGTTCCCTTCCACTCTTTTCCTAACAATAGAAATATTGAAATCGGATTGCTGTCCTAATACAGATAGGCTAAATACAATGCTGCATATTGTGACAAGAATGACTTTGAAATGTAATTGCATATTTAAATAATTTATGGATAAATGTTTCTTAAATAAATACCAAATTCTGTTTCACTTAAAATTATACCCGATATCAAGTTCTGATATTGGAAAATAATCGGTTACAAATTCAATCCAATATTTTGGTTGCAATTCTTTTGTGCAAACTCTTTGCAGCGCCTAGGTTTCATGCCAGCGCAAATAGCCACACTACGAAGACCCATGAGGGACTGGAACCTTTTGTTGTATTACTGTTTAGGGTTTTGCCTGATGTATTTTGCTACATCTCTCACTGGAGCAACCCAATACTTATTTTCGTTAAATTTCAAATAGTTAATTAACTGTTGATGTACACAAACATCAGTTGGCATATGGTTATCGCCGATTCCGTGAAAAATTAATACAGCCCAACCACCAGAGTTTAAAGCTGATTCACAATAGTTAATCATTTCTGCAACATTAGTGCCGTGAGGGAAGCCTATTGCCTGTCCTTCGATAAGGTGTGAGCTAGTTGAAAGCCTTTCGTAATCATTATTTGGCCCTCCACCACCTGTCCTTGAGGCAATACAATTCTCTTGAACAACTTCTAAATAATACTGCTTAAAATTGCCATCACCCAGTTCAGCACAAGGAAATGCATAACTTCTGTCATTATCTAAGCCAATGTTGGTATTTAGCCATTGTTCAGCAGCGCCGACTTCTTGATCGTTAAGCTGTTGCTTAGTTAATAAAGTTAGATTCAAACCACAGGGATGTGTGTGAGAATGATTGGCAATTTCATGTCCGTTTTCAAATGCCGCCTTCCACCGAAATTTGTTTCCGGTAACATCCTGATTGCTTGTCATTAGATAGAAGGTACCTCGAAATCCTGCCGCTTCTAATTGCGGTATTGCAGTATTCAGGTTACTAACATATCCATCGTCATAAGTTAAGCTAATTGCAGCCTTTCTTTGGCCAGGCCAATAATTTTCCGGAAATCCAGTCGATTGAACACGTTTGTCGTCACTTCTGTTGTAACTAAAAAGTGTCAGGGTTATTAAGAAGAATATTACGTATTTCATATCAGAAGATTTAGTTTAGCGAAAGGAAAATGATTTTTAACCAATAATTTTTAAATCTCTAGGGGGGCGAAACTCTGATTCATAAGGAAAAAATCAACATAAACCTAGTTGCGCAAATACCAGATTATAAATGGTTATTCTATGCTACAGCTTGTAAATAATACAGCCCTTGCATCCAAAAACAGGAAAGGTTCTGTTTTTTATAATATCCGGTAAAATATTACTGCTTATTCCGTGTTCCTCTACATGAGTTTTTGTAGTTCCTTGCTGTTGTTTCTGCTTTTATAGTAATATAAAGATAGGAAGTTTTTTAAATATGTTTCAAAAAAAGTATAGCTAAGGGCAGCATGCATTCCTTTGCGCCTTTATACTGCCAGCTCTTTGCAGCGCCTGGGTCTCATGCCAGCGCACATACCCACGCTATGAAGACCCCGGCGGAACGGATAATATGGTCCAAAAAAATAGTATCGCATTGAACGCAAAGCATTCTTGCTGTTGGTTTACAGGTATTATTGCCCAGCAGGTTTCTTCTTTGCTTTCTTTCAGTTTGGTAAAAGCCATGCCATGGCGATACTTTTTTTGCTAAAAAAGAAGATGCCAGGTGTAAATTGGCTCAGCACATGAACCAATCATGAGCCAATTGAGCCAATTATGAGCCAATTAAAATATAGCTTGTTCCTGCTCCAATGGCACCAGTTCCAAAAAAATAGTAATTTTATTTTGACCACATAAGACAATTTGGCGCTAAGTGATAATAACCCTACTGAATAGCGACAGAATGGCATGAGTCCCGGATTAAATATGAGATATTTAAATTGTTAAAAGTTTAACTTATGTATTTTATTGCATAATGCAATAAAATACATAAGTTATAGTATCTTTGCTTCACAATACTCAAAGAGTAAAGGTACTGGCATGTGGTTTATTCCATTCATTCGCATTGCCTAAAGTTGCGTTCCTCACTTACGAAGTGAGGTTTTTTTTTGCTTGGTTGTTTTTGTAATTAGCTAGCTGTTTACGAAACTGTACTTTGTTATATTCATCAACGCAATATGCTGTTACCAAAAGTAAATCAGCATTTAATTCTCTTAAAATTACAATAAATGATAGTGCCTGTACCCAATAAAAATACTGCACTTCGCCATCTTTATTTGCCTCCTCAAAATATGAAACCTGCGGGCTTTCCCAATTTTCGAGTATCGGTTTTATCCAATGTATCCTGTTCGCCCTGTCTCTATCATATTGCCTTCTGTTTGTGTATTCATTTTTTCGTGTAATTAAATGTTCAAACCCTTGATATTTTCCTTTGCATGCAGGGTGATTTGACTTGTTCTTATTGAAGAGAATATTCTTCCCTCTGTGTATTAGTGTTGTTTTATAAAAATCTGCTAAAAATATTCCATATATGCGAAAAAGCTGGCCGCTTGAGGGGCCATCAAAATCTAATTCAGCTTCATCAAATAATAGGTCTAAATCGTGTAAACTCATCCGGCTTGTTTTCCTTTAGGTTGATGATCAAGAATATTAAACTTGGTTTCCCAAGGCTCTGTACCCTCATCTATAAAGTAGCCCGACTTACTTTCCAGATAGTTTACAATTTCTACTTTGGCCTTATTCGCATTTTCCTTTAAATGATGCCCTTGCGATTTGAAGGTGATTGCTCCAATAAATAAGTCGGTTAATTGTAATAAAACATTTTCGTGTGAATGAATATGCTGAAAGTGGGTAAATGGTGATTTTTTGTTTGATTCAGCATACTCTTTTGTAAGGATTTCAGTAATTTTATTTAGCTTTTCCTTTCCCCTGGTGTCTTTTATGTCTAACAGCACTTTGTACTCAGTGGCTGATGAATTGGCAGCCGATTGGAGCAGAAAGTAAACCATGTTATAGTAAAATGTGTCTTTACTGTCCCCGTTAAGTCTTTGATGATCTAACCTGTCTTTATACTTTACCAGTACACATCTAAACTCTATTTCACTAATAAAAAAATAGTCAACCAATGCCTTATATAATGGCAACCTGCTTAAAGAAACGGTATTCCATTTTATCTCCGTAGGATTTTTATGTGCTAATTTTAGCTGCTTTATATATTCTTTTACTTTTGGATATGCCTCTGCCAATACCTTGGTGTACCCAATGCACATTACTTTCTTTCTGTCATTTTCTAAATGACAACTTTCGTCTATGTAAAGATTGTACATTGATTTAGAGCCTGTTTAAATTTTATTCAATAATAATTTTATAGCCGATAATTTGACCATATTCTCAGATGATTCAAATAATAATTCGTAATTCCTACAAAGCCTTCTATCGTTATCGAACCAAGAGAAAGTTCTTTCAATAACCCATCTTTTACTTACAGGCTTAAATGCTGTAGTTTTATCTTC
>JANMDL010000958.1:0-3140 GCA_031376295.1 Chitinophagales bacterium | reverse complement strand
CCATATTTAAGTCGAATGATTTGCTGGAAGAAGCGATGGACAAAGCTGACAAGGGTGATTTTGAAGGTGCAGCAAGGGTTGTATCGGCAAATGAGGTCTATCTGAATGTACAAAAAGCAAAAGTGAAATATTCGTATGCTTCTTTCCGGGCGCAGGATTCATTAAACATCAATTACAAAAAGCGGCTGGCAGAGGCAAAAACCATGAATGCAACTGATTTTAAAATGTATCAGAAAACAAATCGCAGCGATAATTATAAGGGCCGGAAGAAAAAATCTTAGTAAGGATTGGGTTGTTATTATCCCATGTTTTTAAGATTTCATTGACATGGGCTCCATAATCCATTGCCCTGGGCTTAAGCCATTAGGTCAGCCCCGATTTTGATGTCATGGGCTCCATAATCCATTGCGCCGGGCTAAAGCCCGGCGCAATGGATTATATGAGTTTTGCCTCCACAACAGCATCAAGATTAATGCTGCCATATACATGCGGAAACAGTTCATTTACAGATGGAGCCAATTCGAATTTCAGTTCTGCCAGCAGTTTGTGTTCATCAATGTGCAGCAGTACCAGATTTGCCTGTCCCTTGTAATACCGTTCCAGTACGCCTGCTACCTGTGCTTCTGTGCTCAGGTGTATAAAGCCTTCGTCAATCAGTGAAGGGGCTTCATAAAAGCCCTGCTGCAGCGCCTGTTGCCAGGCGTTTTGAGTAGTAACGTGATATATCATTCTAATCCTCCGTTAAATTAGCTAAAAAAAGCTGCTCATCCATTTTGTACCGGTTCTTGTCATTGTCAAAACATTTACCCAGTTCTTCCAGCAGCATTTGTATCACCCGTTTGCTGTTTAGCGGTTTGTAGTATGACGGGGTGGGAGGTACAGCAATCCGTTTAAAATAAATTTCAATATCCTTGTGCGAATAAATCTGCCCGTTTACAGGGTCAACAAAAAATACAATTTTTTCCGAAGCATGCCCCATGGGGTTGAGCATTTCGTATTGCGGATCAAAATAAGCCAGCATAAATTGTTTGGGAATATTTACAGCCCTGATGGGAATATCGAGCAGTTCGCAAAGTGCCAGGTACAAAATACCATTACCAATTGCATTACCCTTTTTACTTTCAAGCACTTTGTTTACCAAAAAATCATCAGGCTGTGTATAATTTACTTCCACACCCTGCTGTTTGTGGTAATTGTACATAATGCCGGTGATGATATTGGCCTGCTCCAGCGGAGTGAGGTAGCTGCTCATCTCCAGCCATACATTGCGGCGCAGTTTCTCTATTTCCTGTAATGTTTGCTGCTGCTTAAACTCCGGGTAATGATACCTTGCCACCAGTAATGCACCTTTCAGCAGGTCGGCCCCGCCATTTTTCCAGTTGATAAAATCATCTGTTAAATCGTTGAAGTGCAGTTTGTGAATAATCAGTTCTATCCTTTCCTGTATTTCTTCTTCAGGAGTATTTTCCCACAGATGCTCCAGGTTGGGTATAATTGATTTTCCGATAGAGAGTATTTTAGTACTCACTACGCCATACACATCCTCATCCGGATCATCAATCAGGTGCAGTAATGCAGATATTTCTTTTGTTTCGTTCAACACTGTTTTATTAATTATATACAATATCGCAAAGCCTGTTGAAATAATAAAATTGTAATTATCCACAGGCTGTTGGCAATTGTATCCATTCCTTTATCTGCAAAGCATTACAGGGCAATGCTGCTTTTTGTTTTTTATTTACTGCTGGTTACAAATTTTATCTGTTTTTTTTAAAAGTAATTTCATTACGGGCGCAATTTCGTGGCTTCCGGCCTCCAATATTTTCATTGCTTTTTCCTTCTGAAAATGATATAGCAGGCTATTTATCCTTTTCAGCCGGTACTTTTCCCTGTTCAGTAAGGTTGGTCTTCTGCGGGCATTATCTGGTACTAAATTAGCAGTACAAAAGCCACAGAATTATTCATTTTTAAAACAATTGACATGAAAAGTGTAAAAAAAATCGGGGCATTTGCGTTGGGTGTTGTAATGCTGTTATTGATGGCAGTATCCTGTAAGAAAGAATTGTCTTCCGGCGAGGATATTCCTGCTGGTAAAAGTAAACTCACCGTATTTTTAACGGATGACCCCAGTCTCATTTTTGATTCGGTATTTATTGATATCATGTTGCTGGAAGTAAAGGTGGAAGCTCCGGGCGGTGCTGAGTTTTGGGACACACTTCCTATACGAACAGGTGTGTACAATATCCTAAAATTCCGCAATGGGGTAGACACACTTTTAACAACTGCTTATATACCCGGCGGTGAAATAAAGAAGCTGAGGCTTACATTGGGTAACCGTAATTCGGTAATGAAGAATGGCACCAGTTTTCCGCTTTTCCTGCACAACAACAACCGCCAGGTTATTATTGATATACCCGATATTGACAGGATAGACCCCAACAACTTCAGAATATGGATTGATTTTGACGGGCATGGATCGGTAATACGGCTGCGGGACAACCAGTTTGAACTGCGGCCCCGCATTCATTCATTTAACAACAGCCGTGGTGGTAAACTGGAAGGCGAGGTGAAACCTGGTGCCGCATTGCCCGCTATAATAAAAGTGATTGCAGGAAATGACACCCTGCTTGCTGTAACAGATAACCATGATGGAAAATTTAAAGTAAGGGGTATCAGCAGCCCTTCCGTTAAAGTGATTATCATACCATCAAACGGGTATAAAGATTCCACCATCAGCAATGTACTAATCCGTCCGGGTAAAGAAACTGAATTGGATGATATTGTATTGCACCGGTAAAAGATGCTTTTGTAATTGTATATGCCCCTGCTTTGTGGGGGCATATTTTCGAAGACTCATCTTTGGGTTACAGAAAAACAACTAGCTTTTGTTTTACTTCACAATCCTGAACTTACCTTTTTCGATGGTATAAGTAGTATTGCCGATGGTTATCTTTTCTCCTTCATTCAGTTTAGCAAGATTGTTAATGTCCTGTTCAATCAGGTGAATGCTGCCGCCGGTGGCACGGGCTATATCAAGATAATCTGTATTGATTTTTTCACGTACACCGCAGGTAATAATGTGTACAGGCTTTTTTACATAAGGCAGCAACTCCATAACTTTAACGCCTGAACAGTTCTCG
>JANMDL010000918.1:0-5029 GCA_031376295.1 Chitinophagales bacterium | reverse complement strand
GGTTGGCCAGTACATGTGCCTGCATGTGGTGTACACCTATCAGTGGTTTATCCAGCGCCAGTGCCAGCGATTTTGCAAACTGTGTGCCTACCAGTAAAGAACCGATAAGGCCGGGGGCCTGTGTAAATGCAATGGCATCTAGTTCGTTCATCTCACAGCCGGCTTTTTTTAAAGCAGCATCCACTACCGGCACAATTTTTTGTATATGTGCACGGCTGGCCAGCTCGGGTACCACGCCCCCATATTCCTCATGCACTTTTTGTGTGGCAATGATGTTGGACAACACTTTCCCATCACGGCATACAGCGGCTCCTGTATCATCGCAGCTTGATTCAATGGCCAATATGGTAACCGGTTTCATCCGGCAAAAATAAGGGATACAGGCGCAATGTTGTGCAGCAGGCGTCATGGAAGTCTCTGTAATAGCAAGGGGAGTGCTAAAGCTCACCACCCACCGGTCATCGCCCAACGATCAACGCCCATCGCCCAACGGTCAACGCCCATCGCCCATCTCCATTACCAATACTTCCAGGTACTGCAGTTTTTTATAATGATATACTTCTTTAAAACCTGCATCTGTAAAAACTTCCTTGTGCAGCGGATTTACATAGATGATGGTGATTTTCCGCAGGTTTGCTTCATGGCTTTCCAGTATCCGCTCCACCACGCCATCCAGTATTATCTCGTCAAAGGGGTTAAATAAAAAAATGCAATCCACATCTTCAGGAATTTCGTAATAAAAAGCATCGTTGTTGATAATGGTATAAAGCATTTCCGGAAACTTCTGCCTGGTGACTGCCATATTCTTTTCAGCAACCAGGCAAAAGTCTTTTGAAAAATCAATGCCCGTTATATTTTTTGCGCCGTAATATGCAGCTACACACATAGCCCGGCCTTTTCCGCAGCCAATATCCAGAAAATGTACAAATGTTTCCGGCTTAAACTGTTGAAAAATTTCTTCAAGAAGGTCGTAGCTGGCGGGCATATAAATGGTAGCGTGGGAAGTGTCGATCCCTTTTTTTTCTAATTGCCCCAGCTCATCAGCGCCGCTGGTATGGATGCCGTATTTTTTTTCGCCCCTTATCTCTTGTTTTAATATATGCCAGGCAATGGGGAGGTTCCAGTTGAAGGCGATATAAAAAAAATAGCGGATGTATTGAAATAATTTCATAAAGAATCAGCCACTGGTGCAGCCTGCGGCCAAAAGTAGCCAATTTGCAAAGGCAAAGTCATTTTCAGCCTGTTTTATTCAGGCAACCGGATATCCAGCATTTTCAATTGCAGCGATGTATTGCCATTCCATTCGTTTTCATCAATGGTAAAAACAATGTCAACTGCTTTTTGCAATTGCAGCAGGTGAAACTTTTCTGCCATATTAAAACCAATGCCGGTAAGGGTAACATTGTCCTGGCTCAGTACAAACCTTATGTGCAGTTCTTTGGCAATTTTGCTGTACCCGGTTTCGGTAACATTGCGTGCAATAAAAACCGGCCGCATATTTTCCGGGCCAAAGGGCTCCATCTGGCACACCATATTGTAAAAGGAAGGCGTAATATCCCTGAATCTTATTTCTGTATCAATATTAATCTGGGGTATCAGTAAATCTTCGGGAATACTTGCTGACACCACTGCTTCAAATTTTCTGCTGAAAGCCGGTATATTTTCCGGAAGCAGCGACAAACCTGCAGCGGCAAAATGGCCACCATAGCCAAGCAGGTATTCCCTGCAGGCATGTATGGCTTCGTATAAATTAAATCCCGGAACACTCCTTGCGCTGCCGGCAGCCACATCGCCACTGCGTGTAAGCACCACTGTTGGGCGATAGTATGTTTCAATCAATCTGCTTGCAACAATCCCAACTACACCCTTGTGCCAGTGTTCACGGTACACAACAGTGCTTTTGCGGTTGACCATACTTTCATCGCTGCCGATAAGCTCCAGCGCCTCCGCAGTAATGCTGCTGTCTGCTTCTTTACGGTCGGCATTATCGCTGTGCAGTATACCCGCAAGCTGCAGTGCGGTGGGGTAATCCTGTTCTATAAACATTTGTACAGCTTTACGGGCATCATCCATCCGCCCGGCTGCATTTACCCTTGGGGCAATTACAAAAACCACATTGTTGATACTGAGTTTTTTTTGTATACCGCCCAGCTCAATCAGCGCTTTTATACCTGCGGAAGGGGCGGTATTAATCCGTTGCATACCATAAAAAGCCAATATCCTGTTTTCACCAGTAATCGGCACAATATCTGCTGCAATGGCAGTGGCCACCAAATCTAAGTAGCATAAATAATGTTCGGCATCCATGCCAAAATGCCCGGCCAGTGCAGTAATCAGTTTAAAGCCAACGCCGCAGCCGCAGAGTTCTTTATACGGGTAAGAGCAATCAGCCTGCTTTGCATTCAGTATCGCCACAGCAGGTGGTAATTCCGTATCGGGCAGGTGATGGTCGCATATAATAAAAGCAATGGATAATGTTTGAGCATAAGCAACCAAATCAACCGATTTAATGCCGCAATCCAGCGAAACAATCAGCGTAAACCCATTTTCCTTTGCAAAGTCAATACCCATTTTACTGATGCCATAGCCTTCCCTGTAGCGGTGGGGGATATAAAAATCAAGTAATGCCGGGTCATAAATTTTGCACAAAAACTGGTACATCATCGCCACACTGGTTGTGCCATCCACATCATAATCACCAAATACCAGTATTTTCTCTTTTTGTTTGAACGCTGCGTCAATACGTAATACTGCTTTGTCCATATCCTTCATCAGGTATGGGTCGTACAGCATATCAAGAGAAGGGCGGAAATAATTTTTTGCTATTTCATAGGAACTGATACCCCTTGCGGCCAATAGCCTGCAGAGAACAGGATTGATTTTCAGGCTTTGATGCAGTTCCTCAACTGTTTGCTTATCAGGAGCTGCTGTTTTCCATCTTTTTTTCACAAAATTAACTGGTTATTTATGGGTTATTAATATTTTCTGTCGGTGGTGTAATGTACTAATTTTTCCAGCGTTTGGCGTACTTCATTATCAGGAAATTCATGCAATATGGCTATAGCTGCGTCACGGTATTCATACATTTTTTGTGCAGCATAGGCAATACCGCCAGCTTTTACTACAGTATCAATTACCAGCGCCACTTTTTTGGTATTCCTGTTCTCATTCTTAATAATGTATATCAATTCCCTGCGCCGGGCAGCATCAATGTTATTAAGTGTGTAAATAAGCGGCAGGGTAAGTTTTTTTTCTTTTATATCATTGCCGGTTGGTTTGCCAATATCTTCCTTTCCGTAATCAAACAGGTCATCTTTTATCTGAAAGGCGATGCCAGCCTTTTCGCCAAAAAGTTTCATTTTTTCAGTAATGGCTTCATCATTACTGGTACTCCATGCACCTGCAGCACAGGCCGAGGAGAGCAGTGAAGCCGTTTTTGAGCGGATAATTTCAAAATAAACATCCTCTTTAAGGTTCAGTTTACGGGCTTTTTCAATCTGCAGCAGTTCACCTTCGCTCATCTGGCGTACAGCATCCGAAAGAATGTGCAGTTGCTTAAAATCATTATTTGAGGTAGACAGCAGTAAGCCTTTGGAAAGCAGGTAATCACCCACCAGCACAGCTATTTTATTTTTCCACAGTGCATTTATCGAAAAAAAACCCCTGCGTTCAAAAGATTCATCCACCACATCATCGTGTACAAGTGTGGCCGTGTGCAAAAGCTCCACCAATGCAGCTGCTCTGTAAGTGCTTTCGTTTATACTTCCTTGTAACTTTGCACTTAAAAATACAAACATCGGCCTCAATTGCTTCCCTTTGCGCTTGATAATGTATTTCATAATCCTGTCAAGCATGGGGGCATTGCCTTTTACCGACTCGGCAAACTTCTTCTCAAAAGTATCCAGTTCACTACCTATAATCTCTTTTACAAAATCCATTGGGCTAAAAAAGAGGCAATATACCATACAAACCATCCCTTTCCAAAGTATTTTAGCCGTTTAAAGCTAAAATAATTGGCTTATTTGTTAATATTTAAAATATTCGCCTATCTTTACCATATCAAACTAATTGAAAATTTGTTGCATGAACATGCAGCTAATCTTAAAATCCAGCAGTCTCACTGAAAAATCAGAACTCTTCTGAGGGAAATGCAACCGTAAAGGTTTGTTTTCGACAGAAGAATGGTTAAATAAAAGCCAAAAAAATTTGGTTTTTAGTTGCCAATTGATATTTTTGCAATTAATCAACACGTATATTTCGAAAATTTTATTTATTAATCATTCAGTTATGGCAAGCAAAAAGTACAAATTATTACTGGGGCTCTTAATGCTCCTGACAACGGGTTCCTTCGCCCAGATGGGAGGAAGCTACAATGTTTACGATTCAGCGGTTATACCTTCTAAAAGGATGCCTCAGCAAAACGAATTCTGGAACAACGCTTACAATTTCCCTGCAAAACCACGCAATATGCTGGAAGTAGGGGTATCAGCAGGTATGTTTACAGTAAGTGGCGACGTTCCGGCAAAAGTTCCTACATTAGGATTTTCTGCACACGTTCGCAAAGCTTTTGGTTATGTTTTCTCTTTAAGGCTGCAATATATGAGTGCTACCGGTAAAGGTATGCATTGGTTGCTTTCTGAAAACTACGGAAAAAACACTGCCTGGAAAGGTTACAATGCTCCTTACAGGTCAAATGCAGGTCCGATTGTTGGAACTGTACCAGGTGCTACACGATTCGATCAGGTTTATTACAACTACAAGACTAAAGTTCAGGATCTTGGCTTACAAGGTATCGTAACCCTGAATAATATCCGTTTCCACAAACAAAAAACTGGTTTTACTATTTATGGTGGTGGTGGTATCGGTGCTAGTTTATACCATACAATGGTTAATGCACTTGATGCAAACGGAAGGCCTTACACAGCTTTATTCAATTCAATTGCAAGCGGTACACACAGTGGCCGTAAAGATGTATTGAAGAAGCTGAAAGCCGGTATGGATGACAGCTACGAAACAGAAGCTGAAAACC
>JANMDL010000906.1:0-5453 GCA_031376295.1 Chitinophagales bacterium | reverse complement strand
GGTCCACTCCGCAGGGTTATACTGTTCCCTTTTGCCAAGCGCCTTCAGCAACCTGAAGTGCGATTTTAATGCGGCCCTAACAGTAGGATATACTTTGTAAGGCACTCCAAACTCACTTGCCGTTTGCTTTAAAATTTTTGTAATAGCGGGCAAATGCACCTGGCTTATTTTAGGAAAAAGGTGATGCGCCACATGCAGGTTAAGCCCCCCGCTTATCCAGGTTACAATTTTATTATCAGGTGCAAAGTCGGCAGTAGTGGCTATTATGTGCATGGGAAATGAGTTATTAATAGTGCCGCTGCCATCCGGCTCGGCAAAAACAGTATTGTCGGACAGGTGGGTTACCTGAAAAACAATGCCAAGCGTAATACCCATTAAAACATTACCGGCAAAAAAACCGCCAATAACCTGCCATGCCGGCACATCAATAACCATTACAGGTATAATGAGTGTGTAAGCCAGCACAAATAATTTTGTAAATACCAGGTAAAAAATATCTTTTGCAGCATGCTTACCCACTTTTACATTGCCAATATTTTTTCTGGCAAACGAAAAGAAATCAAGGAAAAATATTTTAAACAGGGTAGCTCCTGCATAAACAACAAAAATATAAAGGTGCTGAAATTTATGAAAATTAAAATATTTTGCCCTCGGATGAAACCTGAACAAACCAAAAGAATCGATAGCCGAATCGTAAAGCGGTATATTGGGCACATAATGGTGAGAAAGGTTATGATTATACTCCCACATGTGGCTATTGATTCCGATAAGATCAAAAACACGGTACATCACTTTATTCAACCATGGATGTTTTGAATAAGAACTGTGGCTGCCATCATGCGCTATACCAACCGACATTAAAAACATGGTGAAATGAAACCCGATTTGCATAAAAAAAAGCCCCCACCCCTGAAAATAGTTAGACAGCATGGCAGCATAAAACCCCGCAAACAAGCTTAACTGCACCACAGTTTTTAAGTACATACCCGGGTCATCCTGCTTGCCTAAGCCAGTGGCAGTAAAATAGTCATTTATCCGGTTTCTTAAGGTGGTGTAAAAGCTGTTGTCTTTTTGGTTATAACTTATTTTCACAACCAATTGCTCTTCTGCTAAGGCTTTATACATTTTATATGCGTTTTTTTTATCAATAAAAAATTACTGCCGCTATGTACTACAAGTTAAATAAAAAAATAAGTGAAAGTGAAAATAATGTATTCACACATCGTTTATTTGCCCGGGTAAATGCCCGCTTACCAACTCCTTTTTTTGTGCTGCAATGGTAATAGGATTGCCAAATATGAAAAACAATTTCCTTTTCAATCCCTTAGCGTTTTTTACATCTTTTATCATATCGGCATACTCATGAAAATTAATATGCACAGGATTTAATTTGTTTTCCATTTTTGTGGTAGTGCCATAAATAACCTGTTCCTCTTCAGGTTGATACGTGCCAAAAATTCTGTCCCAAAAAATAAAAGTGCCCCCATAATTTTTATTTATATATTTTTCCTGCATCCCATGGTGTACCCTGTGGTTGGAAGGGGTGGCAAATATATACTCAAAAAAACGTGGCAATTTGCGGATGTATTCTGTGTGCACCCAAAACTGGAACAGGATGGCAATTTGGTTCACTGCAAAAAATATTACAGGGTGAAAGCCAGCTAAAAATACAGGCAGCATAAAAACTATCTTTATGTATTGCACCCAGCTTAACCTGAAAGATACGGTGAGGTTATAATCTTCACCCGAATGATGCACTATATGAGTAGCCCACCAAAAACGCTGGTTATGCGATACATAATGAGCTATGTAACTGCAAAAGTCGTATAACACATAACAGGGAATAAATGCCCACCAGTTAAATGCCATCCGCCACGGAACAAAATTGTACATCCATATAGCACCATAAAACAGCAATACTTTAATAGCGGTACTTATTGCTATATTGCCAATGCCAACAAATATTGAACCGATGGTTTCCTTACGGCTGTAATACGCTTTTTGCTGATACCTGGATATGATAAATTCAATTAAAACACAAAAGAACATCACCGGGGCTGCCCAAATTATTATATCAGGAGCTGTGTTCTTAAAATTGATTGCCTCGTCAAAAGAAATTTTATCTGCACCAAAAATTGAAAGTAGTACCATACAATTAAGCTGGATATGAGTACAAAATAAGGTATTTTTTATATATATCTTATTTCATTGTCGTATAGTTAAGTAAATGAACAATCCCGAAGGGAAGTTAGTATTATAAAAAATAAGCGGAATAATGTACTAAACTCCGATGGGGGTGATAAAGTGGTGCCACTTAAAATCCTTAACTAAAACAACATTGATATTTAATTTTGCAATTTTTGCAGGTGCATTTCAGTTTGCCATACCGGTAGCTGGCGGTGGCCATTAGCTGCTGCAGTGCAGCACAACCTGGCGCAATTTTCATTGTAAATACATTACCTGTATCCATTTGCAAAGTGCCGCTTACCAGGAGTTTAAAATATGGCTCTGCCACCCTTACAGCATATTTAAACCGGTTGGTACAACCAATGCAGTCCAATACCGGTTACACCGCATTTATACCAACCAATAAAAGCAACTGCTGCAAAAAAAGGCTGCCTTTGCAGACAGCCTAATAATTTTATTGTATCGTATTTGATCACTCAAAATGTAAGTCCAAACCAAGTCCCCTGAGCTCATGTACCAGCACGTTAAATGATTCTGGTATACCTTCTTTTGGTATATTGCCGCAATTAACGGTTGTTCCTTATGTTTTACCCTTCTGATAAAAGCATCAGGTTTGAAGGTAATCAGCTACCGGCGGCATGTTGAGAGTACCGCAGGCACAAGTGCCTGTACATCCAACACAGGCGGGGCGAAGTTTCCGGAAAATTAAAACAGGTTCCCCAAAATTGAGGAACCTGTTACTTACTGAAAAGTTAACGGATGTAATGCTTACTCCGACGCCAGCCCATTGGCACCAACCGGCAAACCTGTAGTTGCCGGCAATGCAGTAAGGTCGCCATTTGCAGCTACCTCATATGCCGTAATACTGTGTGTGCCGTTGTTGAGTACATACAGGTATTTGGAACCTGCGGACAATGCCGCATCAATAGGCCCCATATTGGTAGTGGCTGCTATTGATTGCCGTAAAGCTACCTGGGCCGAATTAGTATTTACATTGTAAGAAGAAAGTGTGTTACTGGCGGTATTGGTAGTATATATGTTACGCCCATTACCGGTAAGCACTACCCAGCATGCGGCTGTTTGGCCTGTAGCTACCGGGCCTTGTACCAGGCGTATGCTGCCATCGTATGCAATTTTGTAAACAGACACATTGCTCCCGTTGGGGGCACCGCCAACAGCTTCTGACACATATATGTTTCCTGAGTTGCCGGCTGCAAACCCAAATGGTGTATTGCTGGCAGCATTGATGCTGTGCATTGTGGCTGCACGTCCGGCTTCACTCACGGTGTAAGTAATGATTTTATTGGTTGCTTTTTCTGTAATTACCAATACCCTGCCATTTCTTACAAATGACACTTGTGCCGGCCCTGATGCATTGGAACTCAATGGCTGTGTTGAATTTGAAATTGGCGTGAGTTTACCGCTTTCTCCAAGCCGGAAGCCGGAGATATTGCCGGTACCACCCGCATTAAGTACATACACCAGGTTGCCATACTGTGCTATGCTGATGGGCCGCATGCCACCGCTGCTTACCGTTGATTTAAGGTTGAGGCCACCGCCTGCGATTTTAAAGGAAGATATTGTATTACTGCCTGCATTAACTGCCAGCAGCACTTTGTTATTATCATCATCACCTTCTTCTTCATCACCTTCATTATTGCCTGCAATTACCACGGCGCCCTGGTTACCAAGCCCGCCGCCTGTGCCATTACCACCTGCAGCATAAGCTGTGCTGTAAGTAAGACTGCCATCTGCACCACGGCGGTACACCAGTACCATATTGCCACTTGTCTGATTAGATAAGGTATAAACAAACCCACTGTTCCTCCTGCTGTTTGCCAAAGGGGCCGCCTGCTGACTTCTGGCAGTGTTTGCCGCAGCATCCAAAACCGGGTCTGTATTTTTCTCTTTCTGGCATGATGCCAAAGCAATGACTGTAACAGCAGTTGCTGCTATCATTTTGATAAGTTTCATTTGTTTTATTTTAATTGTAAACAGAATTGTTGCCCGTTAAAAAACAGGGATTGGTTACATAAGCTATTGTAACATGCATGTTACATTTGGCAGGGCTTTCAGAAAATTGCCGGTGCACTTCGGCTACTGTCTTAAACACCTGATATGAAAGCAGGTACGTAAAAGGGGGTTTAAGGGATTGTGTTAAAATAAATTTAACATGTAAAGTTGCCGGATTAAGCAAAAACATTCACTCAACAACAAAGCAGTTAGTTTTTCCATACACTATTCTTACTAATCGTGGAGCATTTAGTGATAATAAGTAACTGGTTTTATAATATTTGCATAATTCCTTTTCAAAGCACCTGGCAAGTGTTACTGCGGAACACTTGTGTCTATTTATTCTGCCGGTTTGTAACCGGCTTACAAAGCGCAAACTTAAGTAGAGATTGGCCCCTCCTGTCCAGTCTTCCGCCGAATGAGCGGTGCCTGCAAGTGCTGCCCGGTCAGCAGCAGGGTATACAGCACAAACACAGGTATAGAATAGTTACTGTACAGGCTGATTTTAAAACTTCTCAAAAAAAGAAGTAAACTTGGTATTAAATACAATAAACTGACAACATTGGCCATCCGCAAAAAATCAGCAGATTATATGCAGGTAGCAGATGACAGGAAGGTAAAAGCAATGTATGCACTTTTGGAAGATGATATTGAACAGGAAATGCTGGAGTATACAGGCACAGTAAAGGTGGCATTGGATGAACAACATGCCTATTACAAAAATGGCGGTAAAATGATCATTGCTGCTGGCGCAGAAAAACAAATCAACAAGATACAGCAACCTGGCAAACGCAAATGAGTTTCCGGCATATTTACACCCCTGTAGCTTTTAATGAGTGCAAAGATGCTGCAAGCTGCTATGCAGTACGCAGCGGAGATACTCCCCAAACAGAAACCACCTCAAAGCCGCACAATTTTTAATTCTTAATTTTTAATTCTTAATTGAATTCGCTAAATTGCATTGCACCAAACCATTACCGGCAATGAAAGTACGACTCTCCAAAGAACACCGCAATAAAGAAATAAACTACGGCGGCAGCCTGTACCCCGTAATGCAGCAAATTTTAATGAGGGAAAGCAAGATACACCGGGCCATTGAGCATTTTTGGGTAGCCAGCCTCGATAATAAAAACCGGTTGCTGAATGTGGAGCTGATTAACCTCGGCTCAGTAAACCGGGTACAGGTAAAGCCACCCGAAGTGTTTCGAATAGCTATTTACAAAGCAGCGCCCCGTGTGGTACTGGTACACAAC
>JANMDL010000889.1:0-4467 GCA_031376295.1 Chitinophagales bacterium | reverse complement strand
CCAAAAAAAGGTCCACATAATTATTTCTGTTAAAAAAAATAAATTTAATTGAAAAATTTAAAATTCCATTAGCCACACGACAAGATGGATTGTTTTAAAAAATAAATAAATATTTGTACTTATGATATTGTGAAATTTATATTAATTAGGTAAAAAACATGCACATTAATTAATATAATATATAACTTTATTTAGTGAATCAGTATTTTATTAATCACGTTCTGCTATCAATTATTATTTAACAATTAAAAACAACTATGACATTCAATGCAAAATTGAAGATGGAAGACCTGTAATCAAACATTCTTAGCCTCAGTTATGCCTTTAGACTTTAAGTGAGAAACAGATGTTACGGGTCGTACATATCTTTTACCAGGGGTGGGGAAATTGCGAATGCCTAGAGTCTACACACCACATCACGAGTACATGTGCATAGGGTTTAGTGTAAAACTGGGTCTATATATTTTCATAAAGGTTATATATAGATAGTTAAACTTAAAGAATTAAAAGAAGTGTAGGTGGGTTAAAATTTTTTCTGCATTCACTTATTTTATTTTAGAGTTTTACTAGCGGGTGTGCATATTTTTTTATGTAAAGTAATACTTTGTTATTTACTGTAGCGATAGCTTTATGCCCAATTTTTTTTAAAAAGAGTTTCTATTGCCTGATTGAGTATTCAGTTATTTTTTTCTGTCAAATGAAAAAAAATATTAATTATAATAATTTTTTTTAATTTTTACCTATTCATAAAAAAAACAATTCCCAAATTTGGGGTTTATAACCTTAGATGAAATCATTAAACTTTAAAAATAGCTGGTATGTGGCATATACCAGACCACGTCACGAAAAAAGAATTTCTGAACTCCTGACTGAAGCTGGCATTACAAATTTTTTGCCAACAACAAAAGTATTAAGCACCTGGCATGACCGGAAAAAGTATGTTATAATGCCATTATTTCCATCTTACATTTTTGTTTATCTGGATAGCGTAGAGGGCTTCTACGAGGCTTTAAGAACTAACGGCGTTTTATACTTTGTTAAACAGGGAAAAGAAAATTCAAGTATTAGTGAAGACATCATAAATAGCATGCGGTTTATGACAAGTTTTGATTCGAGTATAGAAGTATCGACAAATAAATTCCATGCCGGGCAACAAATAATCATACAGCAGGGTGTTTTTACAGGCCTTTCCTGCGAAGTGGTAGAGCATAGTGGTAAAAGCAATATTTTGGTGCGGGTAAATTTATTACAAAGAAATATTCTGATGAATCTGGAAACCATAAACTTACTGGCTGTGCCAGCCTGATTACCGCTACAACTGAATTTTAGTATTTAAAGCCGGGGAATTGGGCTAAATGTGAAACGCTTTTGCATTAAACTATTAGAAAAATTACTATTTCATAATGCACCACATCAATCTGAAATTAGCTAAAAATTATTGGCGTAAAAAGGCAGGTAAAATTCTGAAAGATGATGAGAGTTTTACCGAAAGCTGTTTAATTGACACTGTTCACGTTGATGAGAGTGAGCTTGCCTGTTTTTATAAAATTACTGGTGAAAGTACTATCGCAGAATTTACGGTATTAATAGCAATATATAGTATGTTGCTTCAGCGGTATTTTGAGGATAGTAATATCCTCTCTTCTGAAGTGGGGTCGTCGCCTGAAAAAAAATTATTACTTTATGAATTCCCTTTTATATCTAAAAAAACAGTAAAAGAATTTATTCAGGAAACTAAAAAAGAAGTACAGGAAGTTTACAAATATGCTGACTATTATGATTCTTCAATTAAACAATTGCTTAACGTAAAGCATATACGTTTTCGATTTGGATACGGGGAAACACTAAATCAGTTATGTTATGGGGTGTCATTTAATATTGAAAAGCTGGAAAATAAAAATTTAAGAGCTTCAATAAAGTATTCTGAGAAATTTATTCAACGTTCTGCAGCCTTAAATTTTCTATCAAATTTTAGTACTTGGTTAAAAGGGTTAGAAACAAATATTGATTTAGCAATATCTGATTTGCCTTTAATTTCACCGCATGAAAAGGAATTGCAATTATTCTTGTTTAATGATACTAAAAGCGACTACGGGCGTAGTCTAACGCTTTCTGAAATTGTTGAAAAGCAGGTGGAAAAGACACCAGGAAATGTGGCGGTAGTTTTTGGGGACAGGGAACTTACTTATCAGCAACTCAATGAACGGGCCAACCAGCTTTCTGGCTATATTGTTCAAAAATATGGCATTACAGCAGGGGATTTTGTGGGTATTAAATTAGCCCGGGACGAAAAAATACTTATTGCCATACTGGCTGTACTTAAAACCGGTGCGGTCTATGTTCCCATAGATGTTAACTATCCGCCAGAGCGAATTGCGTATATCGAACAGGACAGTGGCTGTAAACTTGTTATTGATGCTGAAAAATATGGTTCTTTTGAAGAAAGCCAAAGTTGCTATTCAACATCTAACCCCTCATCAATCAGCACAGCAGCAGACCTTGCCTATATCATATATACTTCAGGTACTACAGGCAACCCCAAGGGAGTGATGATAACGAATCAGAATGCGTCGGCATTGATTCACTGGGCACAACAGGAATTTGATATTGCCCAATTTGATATCGTATATGCGGCTACGTCTTATTGTTTTGATCTTTCTGTTTTCGAGATGTTTTATCCGCTTTCAGCAGGGAAAAAGATAAGAATACTCAATAATGCCCTGGAGACAGGTGCAGAACTGCTGAAAGACCGCAGGGTTTTGTTAAATACCGTTCCCTCCAGCATCAGAAATCTTTTAGATAGCGGCTATAGTCTTGAACAGGTTAGTGTGATAAACCTGGCCGGCGAACCCTTTCCATTGGATATAGCTAAAAGACTATTACAAACCAGTGCAGAAATCAGGAATCTGTATGGCCCATCAGAAGACACAACCTATAGTACATGTTACAGGCTGTCAGGCAAAAAGAGCTATACAAGTATTCCTATCGGTAAACCTATCGCCAATACGCAGGCGTATATTTTAGATGAAGGCTTGCAATTGCTTCCTGTCGGGGTTATTGGTAAATTGTATCTGTCCGGCGATGGTCTTTCGCCGGGTTACCTGAACCGCCCGGAATTAACATCGGAGAAGTTTATTGCTAACCCATTTGAGGGGAGGAAACAGATGTATGATACGGGAGATTTAGCCCGTTGGCTGCCCGATGGTAATATTGAATTTTTAGGCCGTAAAGACCAGCAGGTTAAAATACGGGGCAACCGGATAGAGTTGGGAGAAATAGAGTATGCAATTTTACAATACAGCGAAGGGTTAAAACAGGTAGTGGTAGAAGCGAAGGAAGTAAACGGCGATAAAGTATTAGTTGCCTATTATGTATCGGAAACCTTGGTAGCCAGGGAAGGTATCCGGGATTATTTGCAGGGAAAGTTGCCGGCGTATATGGTGCCCAGTTATTATATAGCGCTGGAGAGCCTTCCTTTGAGCCCCAATGGAAAAATAGACAGAAAGCGTTTGCCGGGCATCAGCGGGGAAGATGTAATACGGAAAGAATATGTTGCTCCCGGGAATACGCTTGAAGCCCAATTGGTAGCTATTTGGCAGGAAGTATTGGGTATTGATAAAATAGGTATAACAGATGATTTTTTTGAACTGGGCGGGCATAGTTTAATGGTTGCCCAGGTGATCAACCGTATTTACAGGCAATCAGGGAAAGCCACCACTTTTAAATCATTTTTTGCCAACCCAACCATCGAAAAACTAAGCAGGCAGTTAGGAGAAGATAAATATACCGCCATACCCAAAGCCCCGGAATTATCGTCATACCCATTAACGGCTGCCCAAAACCGCTTGTGGCTGTTGAGCCAGTTTGAAGGAGGTTCCTTAGCCTACAACATGCCGGCTGCGGTTAAGCTGAAGGGAGTTATAGATGTTGCTAAGTTCGAAGAATCGTTTCAAATGTTAATTGGCCGGCATGAAATTTTACGTACATACTTTAAAGCTAATACGGAAGGGGAAGTACTTCAGCATATAGTGCCTGCGGATCAGCTAAGGTTTATAATAGCACAGCAAGATTACAGTTCAGCAGAAGAACAGGAGAAAGCAGTTGCAGGTTATTTGCAAGCAATAAATAAGGAGCCATTTGATTTGGAAGCAGCTCCGCTGGTAAGGGCATCTTTGCTTAAATTAAAAGACGAAGCGTATGTATTTTGCCTGTCGCTTCATCATATCATTAGTGATGGATGGTCGATAGAGTTATTGATATCTGAAGTGGTAAAAACGTATAATGCATTAACTCAGGGAGTAGCCATTAATCTTGCCGAACTAAGCATGCAGTACAAAGATTATGCAGTATGGCTTAATGAAGAACTGCAACAGGAAAAACAGCAGGCTTCAGCAAAATACTGGCTGGAGAAATTTGGGGGAGCGTTACCTGTATTGGAATTGCCATGTTTTAAAGCACGCCCCAAGG
>JANMDL010000853.1:0-1724 GCA_031376295.1 Chitinophagales bacterium | reverse complement strand
GTAAAATGTTGGTAATCATTTGCTTATAGTAATAAAAAAATAACACCTATCAAACCTGCCATGTATTGAGCTTTATGATTAATTTTACAGCAGCATTAAATTAACTGAGTCGGTAGTATACCCTTATATGTAAATTCCTGCGGCATGAAAAAATCTTTTACAATCATTTTATTACTGCTGTTAACACAAACAGCTTTTACACAGGTAGCAAGCAATTGCCCCCCCAATATTGATTTTGAAGATGGAACACTGTCCAACTGGCAATGTTTTATAGGCAGCACTAAAGATTCAGCGGGCATCAATGTGATTAACCTGCAGCCCTCACCACCCACAATAAACAGGCATGAGATAATTACAAGAACAGCGCTTCCGGCCAATGATTTTTACGGAGGTTTTCCCCGTCTTTGTCCGTATGGCGGCAATTTCTCTGTTAAGTTGGGCAATACTACTACCAACAGGGGGGCAGAAGGGCTTTCATATACCTTTCAGATACCAGCATCAGCCGATACCTTCACACTTACTTATTATTATGCAGTTGTATTTCAGGATCCCAACCATTCAACTGAAGAACAGCCAAGATTTTTTGTAACTGCTTATGATGTGGTAACAGGGGCGCTCATTAACTGCGCCTCGTTCAATTATATATCAAATGGCTCCATACCCGGCTTCCAGGTTTCGCAAGCCGACCCGGGTGTACTGTATAAGGACTGGACACCAACAAGTATTGATTTTTCCGGGCTTGGCGGCAGAACCGTTCGCCTTGAATTTAAAACTGCGGATTGCACCCTTGGCGGTCATTTTGGTTATGCTTATGTTGATGTAGCAACAGGCTGCGGCGGCTTACTGGGCACCGGCTCCTATTGCATCGAAACAAATTCGGTTATACTGAATGCACCTTATGGCTTTCAGAATTATATCTGGTACAATTCAAATTACACCGCCGTAGTGGGTAATCAGCAAACCATTACGCTCAGCCCACCACCACCCATCAACAGTCTTTTTCATGTAGATATGATACCTTACCCCGGTTATGGCTGCAGGGACACTGCTGATGCCATGCTTACACCCATACCCGTACCCGATACTCCGCAGGCGCAAACAACTTATTTTTACTGCCAGTTTTCGGGAGCCACGCAGTTAACAGCTTTAGCCGATCCTGGCAACCAGTTATTGTGGTACACAGGTGCCACAGGTGGCATTGGCAGTACAACAGCACCCACACCATCAACCAACACCAATGGGGTATTTGAATATTATGTGAGCCAGAAACAGTTATTCGGCTGCGAAAGTTTCAGGCGTAAAATAACCGTTACGGTATCACCCACCCCGCAGGCAAATTTTACAGTAAACAACTTGCGGCAATGCCAGAATAATAACAGTTTTGTATTTACAAATGGCACTACTAATACAACCGTAAACAGTGAATACCTGTGGATATTTGGTGATGGAGATTCATCCAGGCTGCTAAACCCTGTGCATGTGTTCAGCACTTATGGTAATTACAATGTACGGCTGAGGGTAACCAATCCGCCACTTTGTTTTACCGAAAAAATTATTCCTGTAGAAGTGATTGCAAAACCGGTGGCACAGTTTTCCTATCCCCCGGTAATATGCGCCAATCAAACAGCTATTGCATTGGTTGACAATTCCAGTGTGCCCGCCGGACCTGGTGTGGTTAGCAATTGGTGGTGGCAGATCGGCACAGGCAATTCGTTTGTAAAAAA
>JANMDL010000798.1:0-1523 GCA_031376295.1 Chitinophagales bacterium | reverse complement strand
GGCAATCGTTTCGCGGATACCGTGGGCTTTTTCCGGTGCACCCTTGGCCTGCTCCTCGATGACGCGTTCGACCATCGAACGCGCGAACGTGACGCCTGCGGCCTTCACGGCTGCGAGATCGATGGGAGCCAGCAGCCAGGGTTTTGCGGCATCGCGGGTGGCTTCGGGCGTGTTGGCGAGGATCTCGTCCAGGGTGCCGATGCGGTCACCTTTTGCGGCGCGTAGTGCCGTGGCCGGATCAGCGAACTCGCACAAGGCGGTCATCGTCGGGGCTATGGCGGTGATGTCGTAGATGCTATCGCCACGCACAGCGACGATCGAAGGGCCACCATGCTCGGGCCGCCACACGCGTCCGGCAAGTGCTGCGTCGGCATGGTCGCGCGGCAGGGTCGCGGCGGCGGTGAGCGTCAGTGGCATGGTGCAGGCTCCAGTCGATGGGCTTTTTTTACACCATAAGCCAAATAGGCCGTTATTCCAGCGGTGGCCTATGCAATGACTTTGCTTTGCTCTTCCAAGTTCTGACTGCCGGGCGTGCATATGTGGTCTGCGTTCGCTTGTGCCGCATTGGCAGGACGGACCGGCGCGGCCATAGCAGCGTCCATTCACACCACGACAACGCGCCCGCTCATGGATCTGTTTCTCGATATTCTGACCAAGGTCACCCTGCCGATCATCACGCTGGTGGTGCTTGGCTATGGCCTGCAAAGCCGTTTGAAGCTCGACATTGGCACGCTCAATCGCGTGCAGATCTACGTGGTGATGCCAGCGTTTCTGATCCACTTTCTCGCGGCCGCCAAACAACCGCTGTCTGCCATCTGGCCCGTGCTGGGCGCAGGCTTTCTGCTGTTCACGTTGATGATACCGATCGGCTGGATCACGTCTGCCCTCTTCCGCCAACGCTCCAGTCTCGGGCCGATGATGGGGCTGGGCAGCGGCTATGCGAACGTGGGGTTCTTCGGCATTCCCGTGGCACAGCTGGCGTTTGGTTCCGGTTCGGTGATCTACATGACGGTGATGACCGTCGTGGCAACGGTGCTGATCTGTACGGTGGGTGTTGCGCTGCTGGCGCCCTCTGGCTCCAGCAAGCTCGGCAAGCTCAAAAGCGCTTTCTCGACGCCGCTGATGCCGTCGGTGGCGTTGGGCTTGGCGCTGCGCGGGTTCGAGGTCGATTTGCCGCCGGTGATCTCGCAGCCGATGGTGCTACTCGGCTCCATCTTTACGCCGCTCGCGCTCTTCACGCTGGGCGCGCAGGTGGCGGAGAGTAAAGTCGCACGGATTGAGGTGGTGCCGCAGGTTCTCATCTTGGCGTTGCGCTTTCTGATCGCGCCGGTGCTGGCCTGGGCCATGTGCAACGCGCTCGGGTTTTCCCGCGATATCACCAATGTTCTGGTCGTGGCGGCAGCAACGCCCGTCGGTGTGCTGCTGACGATCTTTGCGGTCGAATACAAGACTGAGCCGGAGTTCATTTCCACGGCTGTTGTTGTCTCGACCGCGTTGTCGCCGATCTTCGTGACGGCGTGGGT
>JANMDL010000797.1:0-2124 GCA_031376295.1 Chitinophagales bacterium | reverse complement strand
GATTGCATTTGTAAAAGAAACCCCGTGGAAAGAAGGAGATATACTGGTGCAGACCGACCTGGCCAATACACTCAAACGCATCCGGGATAAGGGTGCCAAAGGTTTTTACGAGGGAGAAACGGCCAGGCTTATTGTGGAAGAAATGAGGCGGGGCAAGGGCATCATCAGCTACGAAGATTTAAAAAATTATAAGGCTGCCGAAAGAAAAGCCATACAATTCAGTTACAAGAATCATGACATTGTAACCATGCCCCTGCCCAGTAGTGGCGGCATTATTCTGCAGCAGATGCTGATGATGATTGAGAACAGGGACATAGCTGCAAAAAAATTTCAAACACCTGAAAGTGTGCAACTGATGATAGAAGTGGAGCGCAGGGCTTATGCAGACAGGGCTAAGTTTTTAGGGGATGAGGATTTTGTAAAAGTGCCGGTGGCGCAAATGGTTGATGCCGCATACCTCACTAGCCGCATGAAGGATTATGTACCTGGCAAAGCAGGTAACAGCGTGGATACAAAGGAAGGAGATATTAAAGAAAGTGAAGAAACTACGCACCTGAGTGTGGTGGATAAATATGGCAATACGGTAAGTGTAACCACTACCCTTAATGGCGGCTATGGCAGCCGTACCGTGGTGGGCGGTGCCGGTTTTTTGCTCAACAATGAAATGGACGACTTTAGTGTAAAGCCTGGTGTGCCTAACATGTATGGCGCAGTGGGTAATGAAAAAAATGCCATTGCACCGGGAAAGCGTATGCTTAGCAGTATGACGCCCACCATTGTTCTAAAAAACAAAAAACCTTACCTCGTTGTGGGTACACCCGGCGGCACCACCATCCCCACCAGCGTATACCAGGCATTGGTGAATGTAATAGAGTTTGGCATGGGAGCAAGTGAAGCTATCAACAAACCAAAGTTTCACCACCAGTGGCTGCCCGATATGGTGTTTATTGAAAAGGGATTTGACCTTTTTACCTTTAAAGCATTGCAGGCTATGGGCTATAAACTCACCGAACGTGGCGCTATTGGCCGTACCGAAATAATAAAAATAACCAATGGCGCTAAACGCAGCATTGAAGCCGTGGGCGATAACCGGGGCGATGATGCGGCGGAAGGATATTGAGGGGCAAAGCAGAAAGGTTGATCGATTGATAAGTTACTTCATTATGCCCGTTCTGAAACAGGTTGACTGTAAATCATCAACTGTTTTATGAACTAAAGCCCAAATTATACAGGTCAGTATTCAATCACACCCACTCCTTATTGAGGCAAGCAGTCTTGCTTTTTCGGCAAAGGCCTTGCCTGGCTCATTAGCATAGCGTGTATCCAGCGCCCTCATCTGTACAATGGCAACCTGTATCTGCCCTTTTTGAGTATTGAGGCAGGCGAGTTTTGCCTGTGATTTAGACTGATCACCGCTGCCCTTGCTGATGCGGTCCTGCACCTGGCATCGCTTTACATCAATATCCAATAATGAAACCTCTGCCTGATCGATAGGATCCATCATAGCTGCATAGGCTTTTTGTGTATTTTTATTCTGCAGCACATTTCCCTGCTGCATATTTCCAAGATTGTTTTTTTTCTTTGCCAGTACCTGCAGTTGAAACTGCTTTGCTCTTTCCTTTTCTGCTGCGCAGGTGCCGGAATAATTTTTACTTTCCAGTTTCTCCTTTTGATTACGGATTCCCTCATCAATTTGTCCGTACATCCTCTCTTCCTGCTTTGTAAAACCAGCGGGGTCAAAGCACATATCAACATCATCAAACTCCCTCATTTCTGTACTGAAACTTCCCTTCTCCAGTGCACAAACAATGTATATACCACCATCCGTATTAAGATAGCCAGCACCTGAATAACCGAGAAAGTCTTTACACACCAATTTATTGGGATAGCTGCTGCCAAACACATGCATCACTGGTGCATCTGCCCCGTTGGCCTTATAGCTCCAGGTTTTGAATTTGCTGCCGCAGTATTCGTTCCGTTGTGTTTTTTTGTACACAACATCATTGGATGGGGTAAAGCCATCAAACTGATATTGAAATTGCTCTGAATTGCTGGTGGACACATAATGCTCAATCCTTCCTTTCTTTTTACGGTTAAAATAGTTGTAGGTATTGCCTTTTTTGC
>JANMDL010000789.1:0-12787 GCA_031376295.1 Chitinophagales bacterium | reverse complement strand
ATACCGAGGGTTGGCAGCAGGCCGCTGGCCACGAGGCTGCGGGCCACAATGGCCCTTAATATGGCATAGCCATAATTGAGCAGGTTATTGGGCGGCTGGCCGTAGCGCTCTCTTTTAAACTGCAGAAAGTCGGGAAAAAGATGCTTCCAGTAATAAGCTGCTGCCGTAGCTTCCTGGTTATCGGCATCGCCGCTTTTTACATCAGCTGCCCAGTTAAGCATGTTTTTTACCGGTATTTGCTGGCTGCCCAGCAGGGCGGCCTGGTTGGTAATTTTGGTGGCCACGGTTTGCTGCCACAGTTGCTTTTTTAGCGGTACCGTAGCTTCTACCTGTGCCGCAAATTTGGCACTCTGCAGGGTATGTCCATCCAGGTTGAGCAGCAGACCGGTGGGGTGGTGGGTATCATCGCAACTGATAAAGGCCACATTATTGGCCAGCAGCTTGCTCAGCAGGGCATGGCTAAGGGTAATCTGCTGATGATCGGTTATCAGCACTCCAATATCTTCAATGGGTATTTCCTTTTGCTCCCCGGTATCGGGGCTTTCAAATACCAACTGCTCATTTTTTGTTTTTAAATAAGCCGGGTTGCCAAAGTAGAGGGTGCGTTTAATCATGCTATACAGGTTTTACATTACCCAATCTATCAAGTGATAATTTTATACATACTTCTTTAATCATAACTCCAGAGTCTTCTCTGGTTGCCTTACCCTTAGTATTATTTTTAAAGGCAACTATCCCATTCCAGGCTCTCTGCGATTTTCCGCCTGAACCTAATTCGGTGCCGTCCTCATCCAAGGGGGCAGAAATATAGTGTGGAATAAAAAGGCATTTACCTTGAGTCGTATCTGTCATTTTATACACTTTCATGCAAATTTTTTCTCTGTCTTTTGTCCAGTCAATCGCTTTTACATTTTCTATAACTTTTCCTTCGTCATCACAATCAGGCACATACACAAGGTCGTTGGGAGATAATATAATATTCCTGTATCCTGGTTCTTCATCTGCTACAGGCAACCCGGCGGTTAGTCTTTCTATACACTCCATCAGGCCGGGTGTGTAAAAAGTACGCTCTCCTGTTTCAATATTTTCTTTGATTACGAAATACATATTGGTGCCTTTTGCACCTTCAAACAGCTTATTACCTACTGCTATTTTCTCACCCCCTTCTGTTCGGGTTACTTTGTTAATGGGGTAAGGAGATTTTTTATACAACGATTCAAGCCCTTCGCCAGTAAAAGCAATTTTAGGGTCGTTCTTGTTTTCTTCCAGGTGGCTTCTCAGCAATTTTGGCAATGGATTGTTTGGTTGACCGGCATAAGGCAGCTTTTCAATCTTATCTTTTGTAAAGCTGGCATCAATTGACACCCTTTTGGCAGTAAATGGCTCAAACCTCAACAGGTCTAATTTGGTTATTTCATTTCCACCTCCGTCTTTTAATGGGTTTTCTTTCAGCCATTTCAGTGCTGCTTTTTCGTCGTAGTTGGATCTTGTAAGTAAGGCATCAATTTGCTTGCGTATTTTAGTAATTGCTATACGCTCATATTTACTGTTCCATACATAGCCATGTTTTTTTGTGAAAGCCACTTGTGCTTTTAAAGCCTTTGCCAAAACAACCCCCTTAGTGTACAGTGCAAGGCTTACCTGCCCCAGTGGCTGGGCAAACATCAGCTTTCTCACAGCAGTAAGTGTTTTGTCAGTATCTGCCGGTGGCAGTTGTTTCTGGTATTTCAATTCAAACCTGCCAGGCTCTGTTTCAATATATTTTTTATAGTGGTTAAAAGCTTTACTAACAAGCCTGCTGTTGTTTTTATGAGATACAATTATGCCCTGCAAAGCAGTAAAAGCATCTGTGGTAAATGTTGCCCAGGGCTTTTCAAATTCACGCATGCCGGTTTCTTTACCCTGTAATTGTTTTTGCTTATTAAGCAAGTAGTGGTACTTTTCCCATTCTTTTTTATCGTGGTTTACAGCATTTAAAGTATTAAGGTATTTAATATGCGCCCTGCTGGTACAGGCAATAATCAGGGCATCTAATGCGTGGTGCCGGTGGTCAATCCGTTTGTAATCTTTGGCAAAGTGGTAGTCTTTTGTTTCGTTGTTAAAATCAATCAGCACAATTTTTTCTTCCGATTCTTTTTTATTGCTGTTCAGTATGTCTTCTAGTCTTTCAAACCGAGGTTTCAGCAGTGCTTTCCATTTTTTATGAAGCCCCCATTTGGTTTTAAGTTCGGATGTTATTGCTCCATTGGTGTATACTATCCCATTGGCATCTTTAGCTACCGGGTAAAGCAGTTCTGCAATGGTACGGGAAATATAACGGGTATCATTTAATTGACGGCTGATAAATTCTTCCGGTACTTCACTCAGTTTAAAGTAGCGTTTCTTTTTTTGGAAGAATGTAGCATCAATATGCCTGTTGTATTCTTCTACAGTAAATAAGGTTACTTTTTTGCCAAAGGCTGTTTCTATTGTTTTTCCTCCCATTTCTTCTATAAACTGCATTCCAAGCCTGTTGTCTTTTAGTTTGTTTACCTCGGCTTCGCAAATGGTTTTATTGCCCATTGAGTCATCAAAGAAACGGCTACGTGGTATTATGTGTTCAATTTCATATTTAGCAGTAAAAAGTTCACTAAGTGGAATAGATTGACCTGTATATGGAGAACAGCATCCGCTTTCCGCCCATAGTTTATACTTTTCTATATCTGAATTAAGTATAAAATCAGCCCTGTTTGTTTTAAACAAAATTCCAAATTTCTCCCTGCTGTCATTTCCGCCATTGTCTTTCCATATCTGAAAGCGCTCAATATCTAATGGCGATTGTGAATTGCCGGTTTTAAGTTCTTTGAGTAAGACAGCAATCCGCTCTTTTTCTATCCTGTTCAGGTTATTAGCAGTAGTTGCTTCTTCTCTTTCTTTGTTGTTCTTTTTTAATTCTCTGCCCAGTTCTATATGTATTTCATCCGGCTGACCGTATTTTGTCCATATAGCTTTTACTACCTGTAATGTTTCACGGATGATTTGCTCTACTATTGGGTTTCGTAAGCTGTTATTGGCCAGCAAATCCATCACCTTAATATCATCTGGTGAGGAATACTTGTCTTCATTGGTTCTTTCGCTGTGTCTGCCATACACTACATAGCCAGCTAAATAAACTGGTAGCCCCTGAAAATCTGTTTTACTGCTAAGCCCTCTTTTTTGAATTTCGTCTCTTGTCTTGATATTAATATTTTCATCAAGTTCACCGTTTAGTATTTTATCAATCCGCTGAACGGTACTCGTATCAATCCCGGCTTCATCCCAATATTGCCCGCAGCGCATCAGTGGCAGCAGTTTCTTAATTGCTTTGGCCGAAAAGGAGGCATACTGAGAAGGGAAGGCAGGCAGGTTGGCAAGGTGGTCTATCACTTCCTGCGGTAAATCAAAATGCTTTTTGTTGGCCAATGCCTTTTTTATATGATTTATTTCAGTAAGCGAATAAATAATATTCCAGAGCAGTTCTAGTTTTTCTGTATTATTCAGTAGTAGTTCTCCCTGTTCAGCATAGTTATGTTTTTTAAATATTTTTCTGAATAATGCTTTGGTTTCATTACCCTTAAAGTCTTTATCGTCAGGGTAATTGAGTTTGTGGTTAAATCCATCCGGCTTGCTTTTCTTAAATCCCAGCAGGGTAAGGATGCTGTCTGGCGAAACTTCCTGCCTGCTGTCGAACAAGTTATAGAGTTTGGCTTTAGTTTCAGTATCTAAGTATACGTCAGTAACGTCAATGTCAACTTTTACTTTTCCATTAATAACATCTTCTTTTTTGATGAGCTTGATATTATGAATGGTTTGCCATATCCTGAACTCTTGGAAAACAGGCGCACTTCTTGGGCACACTTTAATGCCCTGGGGCTTACCATTTACGGGGTCAATAAATGATTTAGTTTCGTAACTGCATTCCGCAATTAAATGTTTTTGTGACCTGAGATTACGTTGATAATAAATAATATCATTCATAAACAGGTGTCGCAAGTCATTCAGTTCAAGTTCTTTTTGCTTTTCTTTATTATGCTGATAAAATGTAGCTGCAATTAGTGGTAAATAAATATTATTGCTTAATTCAGGATGAAAAGTTACTTGTTTATTCCAAATCATTTCAAACTCTGCTATATAAAACGATCTGTCTATAATTCGTTGTTTTACCCGGTAGTTTCTGTCATTTTTTAAATGCTTAAAATAATATTGACCTACTGTAAGGTCGGATGCTTTTAAATCTTTTTCATGTGCTATTTTCATTTTTTCCCAATCGTTTCTATCGGGTTCGCTAATGGTGTAAGTTACTTCCTGCGCCTTTGTTGTTTTTTTTGTTATTTCAAATTCCATCTCTTTATTTAGCCAGTCAGGAAATGTCATCCTTTTTTTAACTGCTGTAAAATGCAGGGTGTCATTTTTACAGGTAATTTCAAAGAGTTTCACGCCCTTTTCTTCGCCAGTTTCAGTAATATTAATTACACTTACTACCGAAATGTACTTCTCCAATAGTGGATACTTTATTTCATCCGTTTCGTTTTCAGATTTTTTAGTTTCCCGCCTGCTTTTAAATCCTCTTCGCTGGTTAAAGTGGTATAAAATTCTTGCGAGTTCCGTAAGTGTAATTTTTTGGGTAAGAGCCTTGGTACGCAGGTAATAAATTATCCAGTCATTTGAAATACTGTCATTTTCAAAAGCTGTTTTTGCTTCTGCTATTGTTTCTGCCGAAAAAGGCATATAGCTATTTATGTTGAAATTTTCAGCCTGCTTAAAATCTGCCGGAAAATCTGCAGGTATCCAGCCCAGCAGTTGTAATGCTTTAATAAGCCTGCTTCTGCGCAGTTTATACCGCTGCAGTAAACGCCTTGCCCCACGGGCTTGCCTCCTGATGGCTGCTTTTGATATTGGGGTACCACTTTCAAACTTACCCATCGTTTCTCCATCCATTGGTATTATCCTGCTGCCAATTCCTTCTATTACGCCGTTATGGTTTTCTATGTCGTGATTTACTACCGACCACCCAATTGAGTTAGTGCCAATATCAAGGCCAACAATTTTCTTCATTTTATTTTACAGTTTAATTTTTTTTGTTATTATTGCATCAGCAAATCACAATAAGGATTATTCCGTAGTGAATTTATACTTCAGTCCCGCCTTACGGCGGGATTGTTGTTTACACCCCAAATCGCTATTAATCAGGTAGTTGCTACATGCTAAAGCAGGAGAACAAAAGCCAACCGTTAATGAGTTAAATAAGTGTTGCCGCATGTGCCAGGGTTTTAGTATTTGTAAGATAGGCTAAATATAAGCAAGTTGCCATTACTAAAAAACAGGAAAAACCCTGTTTTTTGTGCAGGAATTTTCCTGTTTCTTTAGGGGCCAACCGCAAAAACACCAACAAAGGCAGAGAAATATGACCTTTTTTGCCTGCTTAATTAATCACCCGTACATGATACTGTATTATCACCGGGTCAAGCGTAGCAGTGGTGGAGCGGTTTTCGAAACGCACTTCAATATTGTCAGTTGAAATTATCCGTGCCCATGCAATAAACAGCCCCGCAGGCATTACCGCCGCAGCCGAGGGCGAAATGGTAACGGTGCCACCAGGTACAGCACCCGGCACAGATACGATTACACTTGCCCCACCTGCAATGGGCAGCAATGGTACATCAATAAATGGGGCAGTGCGTATGGTACCCTTCCACTCAAGGCCGTCAAAATGTTCGATGGTATTGTGCTGATTGTTTATCCGGAGCATGCCAGCGATGCCGGTAGCAGGGCGCTGGCTGGTATTGCCGGTTGGGATAATCATGGAGCTGGAGCCTGGTACATCCAGTATGGCACGGGGCTTACCTCCAAAACCAATGGTGGTGGAATCGCCCAGTATATTTACACCACTAAAAGTTCTGATGCTATAGTTACGGCCCGGGGGTGCCACATTTACCGGGTTAATGTACAAACCATAGGCATCGCCTGTAGTGATGGGGGCAAAAGTGGTATCGTCGTTGATCAAAAAAATTTGTGAGCCAAACAGGGTACCTATCTTATAAGCTGAGGGGCTTGATTTGATCACCAATGTTCTTGTGCCATATACAATGCCGAGATTGCTCCTGGAAGTATCCGAAATGTTTACCTGGGTGTTAATACCAATTGCGGAATTTACATAACCAGTGCCGCTATGTGTTACCTGTGCATCCAGCCCACGCAATGCCTGTACCGTATCCTGGCCTGACTGTATGCCAACTACAACAGCGCCGGATACCCTGCCAAGCGTACGGGCATTGTTTTTATTGGCAATGGCCAATGCATTTACCCCGGTAAAACTGTTGCTCCTCACCAGCCGTTCATCGGCTTCCATTACTGCATAAACGCTGCTGTACGAATTTGGTGAACTGGCTGTATCCCTGCGGGATGATGCGGTTGACTTAAAAGTATATTTTCCGTTGAAAAGCGATACCGGAAATACATCTCCCCGGCTGTTGGTATAATTTATTTTATCGGCAAACATAAAACTGCCATTACTGTAGTTGTAAAATATAGAGTCGCCAATGGGGTAGCCCCTGCGGAGGAAAACCCTTTTGGCGGCGGTATCTGTCTGCCATTGCAGGCTGTCTAATTCCGGCTCGGCAAGTATATTTCCTGTACGGGCTATCCGCCGCCAGGCGGTGTTTACCGAGTCATAGTATTCCATGTTGCGCCGGGTAGTATTGTACACTATCAGGCCGTTGGCGGGGCTGGCGATGGCCGCCTGCTGGCTGCTGTCGAGCCGGGGTATCAGCAAACCTTTGGTACTGCTTTTAAGCTCCAGTATGGCGGAGGGGTGGGCTGTAACCAGTGGATTATCCCCAATTTTTACCTGGGCATTTGATACAATGCTGCAGCCAAGAAAGAGGACAAATAAGCAGATAACTTTCATGTTTTTTGTTTTACAATGATAAATATACAAAGGGAAAAGGGTTTGTGGCAAAATAAATCCGTGCTTTACCAGCCAGTCTTGCAACAGCAATGCCTTCTTTGGATATATTAAACAGAACCGGCGGCTTATGGTTTTATTTCCAAATTGGGCATGCCGGTAAATGTTATGTGAAAAGTATTTTTGCACTTTATTTTAAAATAGTGGGCATCATCCTTCAGCAAGTTTTTAGTACAGTCACTTCTTTTGGCCGGGTATTTGCGAAAAGGTTTCGTAAATTGTACCATATTCAACCTGTTTTATGAGGAAAAATTATACTGCCGCCATTACAGCTTTTGTATTATTGTGCCAGGCCAATACAATGGCACAATCATTTGCCATTAATAGCGATGGCAGCCCGGCAGACAACAGCGCCATGCTGGATGTAAAGGCAAGTAACAAAGGGCTATTGATACCGAGGATTACAAAAGCTGCAAAGAATGCTATTACTGCACCTGCTACGGGTTTACTTATTTATCAAACAGGGCCCGACAGTACCGGCTTTCATTATTACAATGGCAGCAGCTGGCAGTACCTGGCCAGTTCTTCAGCGGCCTGGAGCCTTACGGGCAATGGAGGCACCAGCAGTACAAATTTTCTTGGCACTACCGATGTGCAGCCATTGCAGCTAAGGGTAAACAATGTGCCGGCCGGTTTGCTGGCAGTATCCGGCAATATTGCTTTAGGCTATAATGCCCTTTTAACCAATACCGGTAATAACCTAACGGGTATTGGAGAAAATGCACTGCGGGTAAATTCAACCGGCAGCGACAATGTAGCCCTTGGTAAAGATGCACTTGCTGCCAATACCACAGGCAGCAGAAATACGGCAGCAGGTGTGGGTGCAATGATTGTGAATGCGGGTGGCAGCGACAATACGGCCCTGGGGCACTCGGCCCTGGGTAACAACAGCTCAGGTATTGAAAATACCGGTGCTGGTGCATCTGCATTGCTTGGCAATACCAGTGGCAGTAATAATACAGCTTTGGGCTACGGGGTACTTGGTGCTAATAATACAGGTTCCCGCAATACCGGTGCCGGGGGCAGTGCCCTGTCTTTTAACGTGGGTGGAAACGACAATACCGCTTTTGGTTTTGCCAGCCTTATTTTCAACATTACCGGCAGCAGAAATACCGCAACGGGTGGAAATACACTTATTTCTAATAGCAGCGGTAATGAAAATACAGCCCTGGGTTATGAATCACTTCTCAGCAATACCACGGGTGACAACAATGCCGCCACCGGCCGCTCGGCACTGGCTGGTAATACAACCGGTTCGGTTAACAGTGCATTTGGGTATGCTGCTTTAAGCAATAATATCAATGGCTTTGGCAATACGGCTATGGGGGCATTCAGCGGCCGATCCAATGTTTCAGGGCAATACAATGTATTTGCCGGGTACGAGGCAGGCTTTAGCAATGATACTTCTTACAATGTTTTTACCGGGTACCGGGCCGGCTACTCCAATACTAAGGGGTATAAAAATACCTATGTGGGTAATGAGGCAGGGCGCAGTACCACTACCGGGAGCAGCAATGCGGTACTGGGAAATGCTGCCTTGAGAAGCAATACCACCGGCACCGGGCTGGTAGCGGTGGGCGACAGTGCATTGAACAGCAGTACCGGCAGCAGCAATACGGCGGTGGGCAATAAAAGCCTTTTAAAAAATACCAGTGGCAGCCTGAATGTGGCTGTGGGGCATAATTCACTGGCTGCCAATACCAATGCATCCGACAATGTGGCCATTGGCTCACAGGCTTTGTTTAACAACCGCTCGGGTGGCCGCAATATAGCTATTGGTTCGCAGGCTATGCTGAACATTGTGAATGCTTCCAGCACTTTTTCTTACAATGTGGCGGTGGGGTACCGGGCATTGGCCAGCAGCACCAGCGGCAGCAACCAGAATGTATCAATCGGTAGTTTTAGTGGCGATGCGGTGCAGGGTGGCTCAAACAATGTGTTTGTAGGCTTTTCATCAGGCAATACGATGATATTTGGCAGTGGTAATACCTTTTTGGGGCATGGTGCCGGATCATCGCCTACCAATGGAGATAACAACACCGCAATAGGCTATGCCAGCAGTGTTACCAGTGCCAACGTTAACAGCACGGCCCTTGGCTTTGGTGCCGATGTAACCAACAGCAACAGCATGGTTTTTGGCAATGAGGATGTAACCAAATGGGGTTTTGCCACCAATACCACCGCAGGCAGTATACTGGAATTTAACCCACTGCTTACTACCGCTAAACTAACTACCGGCGGCACCTGGACGAACGCCTCCGACAGAAATGTAAAAACAAATTTTTCTTACCTGGATGGTAAAACCATACTGGAACTCATTATGCAATTGCCCATTACCCGCTGGAGTTATATTAAGGAGGGCAGCAATATCACCCATATAGGCCCGGTGGCGCAGGATTTTTATGCGCTGTTTGGCACCGGCCAGGATGATAAAACTATTTCCACTATTGACCCATCGGGCATTGCACTGGCTGGTGTGCAGCAATTAAAAAAAGAAAATGATTGGTTGAAAAAGGAACTGGCGGCGCAACGCAAAATACTTGAGCAGTTGCTGCAAAGGGTGAATAAATGATACCTGAAATAAGTTACAAACTCATTTTCTAACTGCTTTTTATAATTATTTTCAAAAAAAGTAAAAAAAGATTTGCTTATTTACGAAATATTCGTAGTTTTACGAAAACTTCGTAGTTATGGAGAAATTAACCCCGCAGGAAGAAGAAGCCATGATGGCTGTTTGGCAAACCGGTGAAGGCAATATAAAAGCCTTTTTGGAGCAGATGGAAGAACCACTGCCGCCCTATACCACACTGGCAAGTACCATTAAAAATTTAGAGAAAAAAGGTTATGTGCAAAGCAGGCCCATCGGCAACAGTTATCTCTACAGCCCCGCCATTAAACAGTCAGATTACAAAAAGAAATTTGTAGGCAGCTTAGTGAAAAATCATTTTGACAACTCTTATAAGGAGCTGGTCAATTTTTTTGTGGAGCAAAAAAAACTGAGTCCGCAAGAGCTGAAGGAAATCATCAGCATGATTGAAAAAGGGAAATAAAATTTTGTTATTTTAAAATCATTTGTATGCCCGTTTTTTTTCTATACCTCATCAAATTATCACTCAGCCTGGCAGCCGTGTGTCTTTTGTATATGCTGCTGCTGCGCAGGCTTACGTTTTACCGGTGGAACAGGTTGTACCTGCTCACATATCCACTGGCCTGCTTTTTAATTCCTTTTATTGATGTGGCACCACTGCTGCAGCATGCCGCAGCAAAAGAAAGCATTGTAAATTATGTGCCACTGGTGCAGGATATGGTGCAACCGGCCGGGGAAGACACCGCATCACTTTCCTGGACTGTTGCAATGGCAGTTTTGGCAACCGGTATGCTGGTGCTGCTGTGCAGGCTGCTGGTGCAATATTATTCTTTGCAGAAAATAAAAAACCAATCGGTATTGCTGAATGATGATGGTATAAAACTGTACCAGGTAAATAAGGATATTATCCCTTTTTCTTTTGCCAATGCCATTTACATCAACCAGCTCAATCATACGCAGGATGAATTGAAAGAAATCATCAGGCATGAATATGTACATGTAAAACAAAATCATTCTTTCGACATACTGCTTGGCGAACTGCTCTGTATCATCAACTGGTACAATCCCTTTGCCTGGATGCTTCGCAGTGCAATAAGGCAAAACCTTGAATTTGTGGCTGATAACTGTGTATTGGAAAATGGTATTGATAAAAAAGCCTACCAGTACCTGTTGCTGAAGGTAGTGGGAACACCGCAGTTCCGCATTGTAACCCAATTTAATTTTTCTTCACTTAAAAAACGTATTGTTATGATGAACAAAATGAAAACGGCCAGGGTGCACCTGGTAAAATTTGCTTTTGTACTGCCGCTTGCAGCTATATTGCTGCTGGCCTTCAGGGAAAAAATCACAACCGGGTTTTATACCACAGCACAAGCTTCACCTTTAGCAGTAATTACGGATACTGTACCGGAAACTAAGCAGGAAGGGCTGCCGTCAGAAAAGCAATGGGATATGGCGGCATCTGCTGCCGAAGAGAAGGCTTTCCGCAAACGTCATCCCAAAGTAGCAAGGATTGCCTGGAGCCATGTGGATGATGTAAAAGCAGAAGGTGATAATGCAACAAAAAAACTGGCTGAAGGCTTAAAACCAGGTCCTGTGCTGTTTGTTTATTTTACTAACGGAAAGAAAGAAGTGTATTACCTCGGCAGCGATGAAGAAATTCAACGGTTTAAGAAATATTATGGTGAGCTGCCTCCGGTTGCACCACCACCACCACCACCTCCACCGCCGCCGCCGCCTGCTGCACCGGCACCATATCCTGCACCACCTCCGCAGCCAGCAGCAGCACCATCACCTGCTGCATTTCCTGCGCCAGTTCCGCCGCCCGCAGCACCACCAGCACCATCGGCTGCTGAGTTTCCTGCACCAGCAGCAGCAGCAGCACCAGCACCAGCTCCTGCAGCTATTAATATACCTGCTCCGCCGCCCCCTCCGGCCGCACCGCCAGCACCTGTAATGCCTGCCAATGTACGAAGCATGAATATTAATAATTCGGCAGCAACCATAACATTGCTGGATGGTACCATAGAAAGATATGATTTGGACAACGCAAAGGAAAAAGCTGCTTATATAAAAAAGTACGGTAAGTTGCCTGCTCCACCGCCACCACCTGCTGTACCTGCATATCCTGCTGCTGAAAAGTATAAGGAAGCCGCATTGAATTATGAAAAGCAGGTGAAGCTGCTAAAACTGGCCAATGCTGACAGGCTTTCAGCAAATTTGCAGAAACTGAAGACGCTTGAATACCTGAAGGCAGGTAATCTTGACAGGTTAATTTACCTTAAAGCAAAATCCCTGCATCTGGATGCACAAAAAAAGTACCTGGCTGATGCAAAGCAGAAATACCTGGGCGGTGCCTTAAAAAGGCTTGAGTATCAGAATATTTATTTACAAAAACAAAAAGCCCTGCCTCAATTATACCAGTTGCAGCTAAAGGGTAAGCCCCTGCTCAAAAAGCCTGCTCCGGTAAAGACTGGTACTGAAGATGGGGAGGCACAGTGAAAGGCAGTACAGGAAGTGCTTTTGCCAGGTTATTGTTGCATTGGCTGCAGAGGCAGACCGATTGTGTCTGGCTTACTTGCCTGTAAAGGTATTTCCCCTACCTTTGCCGCCTTAAACGCAAATATATAATGGCAAATACATCAGACATCAGTCGTGGTTTGATTTTAAAGTTAGATGGCAGTCTTTACAGTGTGATTGACTTTGGGGAAAACAAAACCGCCCGGGCAGCAGCCAAGGTTTGGGCCAAACTGAAGGGGGTTGATAATAACCGCTCCATCGAAAAAACCTGGAACAGTGGAGATACTATTTACCCGGTAAGGGTGGAGCGTAAAACTTATCAGTACCTGTACAAAGACGATACTGGTTACAGTTTTATGGATACGGAAACTTTTGAGCAGATTACTGTTGCCGAAACAATGGTGGATGCCCCCCAATTTTTGAAAGACGGCCAGGAAGTATCTGTAATGATAAATACAGAAACTGAACTGCCGATGAGTGTTGAACTGCCTGATAAAATTGTACTGCTGGTAACTTACAGCGAGCCGGGAATGAAGGGTGATACAGCAACCCGTACTTTAAAACAAGCTAAAGTTGAAACAGGAGCCACAGTTAACGTGCCGCTTTTTGTAAATGAAGGCGAATTAATAAGGGTAAACAGCAAAACTGGTGAGTATGTAGAGCGTGTAAAAGAAGCATAAGCCTTTTGAGGTAAAAAT
>JANMDL010000747.1:0-8791 GCA_031376295.1 Chitinophagales bacterium | reverse complement strand
CTTTTTACTTAGATTGTTTACCGATTTGACGTAAATTGGTTAAAATTCAAGCAGGTTTCTCTTGTGAAGTATAATGTTCTTACGATATTGTTTTTTTTGATGCTGGCCAATACCTTTGCCCAGAAAAGCACTGCAAAGTTGCCACCAATTCCTGCTGCGCTCCTCAAAGCAGATTCTTTAAGCCTGCAGGCCCGTACCTATTTACTAAAAGGAAAAAAAGATAGTGCCTTGTATTTTCTCGGCATGGCTATGGAACTGGCGCAGGCCGGCAACAGCGATATGATGATTGCCCGTTGCTATGTTGATTATGCCAACTGCTACCTTTTGCAGGCCCGCTACAATATTGCAGCACAGTATATGAAGGCGGCTGAGCCTTATCTCAACCGGATTACCCATTACGAAATAAAGGTGAATGCTCTTTTAACAAAAGCCAACCTGTACAATTTTACCGGCAAAAAAGATTCGGCCATAATGAGTTACCGGGTTGTGGAGGAATATAATAATGCTCATAAACCCTACCGCAACTGGGAAGTGTACCTGTCCATGGCTGAGCTTTTTAACCAGATGGAAGACAATGTAAAGGCGGTGGCCTGTTATCAAAAGGCTTACCTGCTGACTGCCGGCCCGGATCACCTGCGTGACAGGGGACACCTGGTGGCAGCTATGATTAATTATTACCGGGGGAAAAATAATCATGAAGCCTGTGCCCCGCTGATTGCCGAATTTTATACCCTCCTTGCTGAAAGAAAAAAGAAGAATATTGATGATCCGCTGGAAGGTATGATTATGAAACTGGTTATGAACAGGCTGGAGAACGATATCAATTTTATGAAAAAGGTAAAAGCAGCCAGCCTGCACAATGGCGAATTGCATGAAGCCATGATTGCCAACGGTTACATGATTGCGTATTACGAAAAGAAAAAAGACAACGCACAGGCACTTGCACTGGCAGAAGAAGGGGTGCAGCTTGCTGGTACAACCGGCAATATTGAATACAGGTATGGTGCTGAAAAGATAAAGTACGACCTGATGCAAAAATCGGGTGATTTTGCCGCTGTTGCCAAACAGGCTGTTGTGCTGCTGGAGCTGAAAGACAGCCTGCTGGTACTGCAAAAGCGGGAAAAAATTTATGAACTTGAAGCAAAATTTGATACAGAAAAAAAGCAAAAAGAAATAGCGGTGCTTACCCTGCAGCAAAGTGTAAGTGAAAAAAGCATGGCCCTGCTCTCTTCTGATAAAAAAATGACAGTACTGCGGTTGCAGCAGGAAATGATGCTGAGGTCGGCTGCGGATATACAAAACCTGCTGATGGATTCCATCGTAAGGAGCGAACAGGCATTTAATGAGGTGCTGAACCGGGAGAATGATTTAAAAACGTCAGAACTTGAAAATGCCATGGCGCTGAAGCTGTCGCTGAACCGGGAGAATGAATTGAAAAACAGTCAGTTGAAAAAAGAGCGTGCCGTTAAATGGGGATTTGCCACTGGTGCGGGCCTGCTGCTGCTGTCGGGCGTTGCCATACTGGCCATGTACCGCAGGCAGCGGAGTGCCAACAGTATCATTCGAAAGCAGTCTGCCGACCTGGAAGTACTGATGAAAGAGATACACCACCGGGTAAAGAATAACTTGCAGGTGGTAAGCAGTTTGCTTGATCTGCAGAGCCATACAATTACCGATACACAGGCCAGTGCTGCTGTAAAGGAGGGTAAAAACAGGGTGCAAAGTATGGCACTTATACACCAGAACCTCTACAGTGAGGGTAATATCAAAGGCATTAAGGTGAAGGAATATATACAAAATCTTGTACAGACACTTTGCGACTCTTACAATATTACCAACGATAAGGTAAAAGTGAGTACCAATATTGACGACCTGAATCTTGATGTGGATACCATGATACCGCTGGGCCTGGTGCTGAACGAATTGGTGAGTAACAGTTTTAAATATGCTTTTACCGGAGATAAAATGGGTACGCTGGATATTTTGCTGGAAGAAAAAGCAGACCGGCTGCATTTAATGGTGAGCGATAATGGTATTGGCTTTCCTGCAGATATGAATGTTAAATCGGCCAAATCATTTGGCTTGAAAATGATAAGAGCGTTTGCTCAAAAATTAAAGGCCAGCCTTGATATTTATAACAATAACGGTGCCGTGGTGGAAATGCAGATAACCAAATTTAAAACAGCATGAGCAAACTGAAAATACTGATTGTGGAAGATGAACCGGTAATTGCCGAAAACATCTCCATTTACCTTGATAACAACGATTTTGAAGTAAGTGGCATTGCTTACGACAGCGATGAGGCTTTTGAACAACTGAAGCACAATACCCCGGATGCCGTGATACTGGACATTAACCTGGAAAGTGAAAAAGATGGTATTGAGATTGCAGACTACATCAATAAAAACATACAGGTACCCTTCCTTTTTCTTACTTCTTATTCTGATAAAAATACACTGGATAAGGCCAAGGCTGTGCAGCCCGGCGGCTATATTGTAAAACCTTTTAATGAGCGTACCCTGCTGGCTTCGCTTGAAATTGCCATCAGTAACCATGCTGCTGATATCAACAAAAAATTACCTGCACTTTCCCTGGAAAAAATCAATAAATACCTGCTATCTCTGCTCAGCAACCGTGAATTTGAAATTACCCAATTGTTGTACGATGGCGTTACCAATAACCAGGTGGCAGAAAAACTCTTTCTTTCGGTAAACACCGTAAAAACACATCTTAAAAGTATTTACCTGAAATTAGATGCAGGCTCCCGTTTGAATGTGATGAATAAATTGCGGCAGATTATGGCTAAGTGAGGGGATAATTGATAGCAAACAGCAAAGTTCAAGGTTCAAAGTTCAAGGTTCAAAGTTGTAAGGTTTAAATGTGTAAGGGGGCTTGTCCACTGTAAACTGTCCACTGTAAACTGTCCACTGTAAACCGTCAACTACTATTCCGGCTGCTGCAACAAAACCACCCAAGCGGGTGATAACATACAATTCCGGCGGCCCTAATTTTAGGCTGTCAACTATTTATTCTCACCATTAAAAAATCAACAATGTCAAAGCCAATTTTAGCAGCAATTATTTTTGTGGTAAGTATGCTGCTATATTCCTGCAACAGCAGCAGTAAAGGCAAAAAGTTTCCTGATGAGGTACGCAATAACTTTGTAAATGGTTGCGCAGGTAAATTGCCGCCGCAATATAAAAGCAATTGCGAATGTATGCTGGAAAAAATTGAACAGCAATATTCGCTTGCTGACTATACAAAAATTGAGGCGGATATAAAAGCGGGCAATGACATTTCGGTTTTCCTCGCTTTTACAGATTCAGTAAGAAAAGTATGTTTCCCCAATACCAAATAATTGTACCGGAATATTTTTATAAACAATTAAAACAAAATCTTTATGCAAAAATTAATCGGCCTGGTGGTGCTTTAGCTTATTACCATCAATACATTACAGGCACAATCATCCAGGCAAAAAGCAAAACCCCGCAAGCCGGTTAGCAGTTTCCAGGAAGTTTCAGGTATCGGTATGGAAGTAACAACAGCAGCAAAAAAGCCAATAATGTCACCCAGGGATGCATCTTCAGGCAAAAGAAAGACCAAAAGACGGCAAAAGGCACAGAAAGGAAATTAATTATGCAAAACGGGGCAGGCATTCTTATACAATCAAGGCTGCATTTTAAACTGAACGGGTAATAAACCACCTGATTGGGTGATAAAAATGCAATTTTATCAGCTCATTTTTATGTGTTAAAAATCAGTTGTATGTATAAATTTTTCTTTTTTGCATTTTTTGTTTTAATAACAACATTTTCCATGGCACAAAACGTAGGTATAGGCACCACCACACCCAGCAGCAGTGCCATCCTGGATATTTCATCAACCAATAAAGGTATACTGGTGCCAAGGGTAAATTTAACCTCTATTCTCGATACCCTTACCATCCCAAACGCAGCTATTGGCCTTATGGTGTACAATGTCAATGTATCCATGACGGGATCTGCTTTTGCTGACAAAACGGGGTTTTACGTATGGAATGGTACTGTTTATGGATGGAGGAAATTGGTTAATGAATGGGATTTTAATACCAGTTTACCCGCATCGTACTTTTCTACAGATGGTAATTATGTAGACCTTAGCAAAGATGTTACGCTGGGTACAACTACTAAAAAACCACTGTACTTTATAATTAACAATGTAAACTTCGGCAAATTCGATACAAGTCAAAGCATTGGCATTGGCAGGCGGGCAGTTGAAGGGAGTGGTGGCCCATTTAAAAATATTGGCATTGGTGATTCTGCACTCTATAAAAATGGGCTAAATGTTTTTTGTTCCAGTGGTTATTGCGGTTACAATATTGCCATAGGTGATAAAGCCTTGCTGGACAACCAGACCTATATAGACAATGTTGCAATTGGATATAGTGCAGGAAAATTTTTAAAAGGAAATTCGAATGTTGCAATTGGCAATTATGCAATGTCTAATCTGTCCAACAGAAATGGATCTGCAGCATATGGCCCTAATAATAATGTTGCAATTGGCTATGAATCACTTAAAAATAATACCGATGGATATTCAAATATTGGTGTAGGCTACCAAGCTTTACTAAATAATGATATTGGCTATGAAAATGTAGCTCTTGGTGTTGGAGCACTAGAACTAAACATTAATGGTTCGCAAAATATTGCAATAGGCAAATATGCATTAAAAGAAAGTACAAGCAGATCGGGCAATGTAGCCATTGGCGATTCGGCACTTAGAAAAAATGGTTTTGGTGCTACCGCAAGTAATCACGGTACCAGAAATACTGCCATTGGTACAACTTCTTTACAACAAAACGGTCAAGGGTACAACCTTACCGCAATAGGGTCAGGTGCAATATTTAATGCTCTTAATGGTTATAACAATACCGCAGTTGGTGTGGATGCTTTACGAAAAGCAGCGTACGAAAACTCTAATACAGCAATAGGTATTGCTGCATTATACAATTCAGGCGCAAGCAATTTGGTGGCTGTGGGCGATAGTGCATTATTTTATAATGGATACGAAGCTATACCTGATTTTTTAAATACTACTAAAGGAAGAGGAAATACGGCAGTTGGGTCAAAGGCGCTTATGTTTAATACCATTGGTTATAACAATACCGCTTTGGGGCAATATGCCATGCTTAATAATGTGGATGGTATTGCCAATATTGCAATAGGGCCTAATGCTATGTACAATACTGTTTCTGGCAGCAGGAATGTGGCCATTGGAAAAGATGCCCTGTTAGAAAATACAGATGGCAATGGAAATATTGCTATTGGTATCGGTGCATTGCGAAGAGCTGAAAATAACTTAGTTTCTACCGTTGCAATTGGTGATAGTGCCTTGTACAACAACCAACCCTTATCATTAGCTTCCCCAAATGGTAAAAATAACCTGGCAATTGGAGCTAAAGCACTTTTTACCAATACCAATGGGCATAGTAATATGGCTATTGGCCGCAGGGCTTTATATGAAAATTTAAGTGGTATTGGCAACGTTGCTGTTGGAGACAGTGCAATGGAAAATAACTTCTCTGGTGCTTATAACACCGCTGTTGGTAATTTATCGTTACACGATAATACAACAGGAAGTTACAATACGGCATTAGGTGAATCGGCTCTTAAAAACAGTACAACCAGTAATAGAAATACAGGGGTTGGTAATAATGCACTTTTTAGAAATACCGATGGAGATGATAATACCGCAATAGGGTATTATGCATTAAGAAGAAGTACCAATGGCGGGGGCAACACCGCTGTAGGTGCTTATGCCTTAGATAGTACTACTACTGGAAACGAAAATACGGCTATTGGTTACAAGGCTATGTATCAAAATAAAACGGGAGATAGAAATACAAGCCTGGGTGTATTTGCCCTGGAGAGTAATACCAATGGAATCGGAAATGTTGCAGTGGGGTATGGAGCATTAATAAAAAATACTGGTGCCGATGGCAATACCGCTCTTGGGGGCTTTTCCTTATCAGATAATGTGGATGGCTTTGGCAATACCGCTATTGGCAATGAGACACTTACCAGTAATGTGAGTGGCGATAGAAATACTGCTATTGGCGATCGTGCAGATGTACTGGATATAAATCTCAATAACAGTACAGCAATCGGCTATAGTGCTTTGGTTTTGACCAGCAATACCATGTCTTTTGGGGATGGCAATGTTAATAAATGGGCGTTTGGCCTAACCACTACCAGTGCAAACCGGGCTTTGCAAGTTGGCAGTAACAACACCAATGGTAATGGTGCTTATCTAACAACCGCCGGGGTTTGGACAAATATTTCGGATAGTAGCAAGAAAGAAAATATAGAACTGGTTAATGGTAAAACAATACTCGGCAAATTAGCAACACTTGCTATTTCCAAATGGCGGTATAAAGGAACCAATGAGTTTCATATTGGCCCGATGGCGCAGGATTTTTATAAACTCTTTACGGTGGGCTTAGATGACAAAAGTATATCCACTATTGACCCTTCCGGAGTGGCTTTAGCTGCTATACAAGAGCAACAAACGCAAATAGAGTTATTGAAAAATGAAAATGATGCGTTAAAGAAAAATTTGTTTTCTTTAATGCAAAGGATAGAATTATTAGAAAAAAAATAGTACAGTATACTGCGTTTTCTATTTCGTGTTCTACTGCCGGCGCAGATGGGGAAATTTTAACTGTTAAAACCTCACTGGCCAGAACATGACCGGTGTTAATCAAACAAGCAGTACATCACTTACTACTAACTGCATCAATACATTAACGGGGGCTGATATTGTTACCACAGGAAATGGATCGGTTACGCTGCAGATAACCGCTGGATGATGATTGCGGTGAGGGATTAAAATACCCCATTAGGGTGATAAGCCGCTACGGCAGATACATGACTTTTACAACATGATAGGATAATCGCTTTACAACAAAAAAAATACACATGAAAGCAGTAATGACAATCTTCCTGGTGATGGCAACGCTGGCCGCAATGGCACAGAACCGAAAATCGCAAAGCAAAACCGTCAACATTACCCCGGAAGTGAAACAGCAGAATCTTGGTATACAACATGATTCTGCTGTTTGGCCCTATATCCGGCAACCTGTTGCACAGCAAAACCGCAAAACCAGGAAACCATCGGCAAGGGCTGGCAATGTGTCCGGCGAAAAATTGGATGATCTGAAAAATCCCTTTGATACTTCCAAAGTAAAAATGGTGAAACAGCAGGTAAATCAAACGGGCAATGAAAGCAGTAACAGAACAAGGCAACTGAATACAGGTAAACCAGGCAGAAAAAACGGGTTGAGTGACAGCTCTTTTATCCCGGTAAAAAATACAGAATCCAACGCTGCAAAAAAAAGCCAGGATAAACCAAAAGAATTTAAGGATACACAATTTGGTGCCGGGGCAGTTGCACCACCCGGTAATACTCCAAGTACAAAGCGTAAACGCAAAGGAAGGTAGAAATAACTGCAGGTACAGATTTGTTACGGCGGGCAATGGTGCTGTTCCCCAGCAGAAAGCTGAAGAAACCGGAGAAAACAAATAACAGGAAAGGGCAATACCGATGCTGCTTATTAATTAGTTCAATCGAGTAACGGCTAACCCAAAGCAGATCGGCATTATACCAGAAATGATTTGACTAAATAATAAGTATAATTGGTATAAATTCACCCGGAAGGGTGACCGCATAATGCCTGAAATCAATGACTTTTAACTATAAATAAACAGTTATGAAAATTAAATTTTTTCTTACGGCAACTTATCTTCTCGTACTCCAGATACTTACAAATGCACAGATAAAAAGCCAGCAGGAGTGCATTTTTGATGCAAAAATTACAAATGTTGATCTGCTGGATAACATGTATTCTGACCAGGTAGACGATGTATATATTACAGTTGATAATACCGGCACCTGCGTCTGGAAAGGAAATGAAGTGGAATTACGGGTAACAATTTACAAGGGCCCGTCTGGTGCCAAAGTGCAAAGGGATGAGTTAATTCCATCATCGCCACTTTATGCACCCACAACAGGTTACAGGGAAGTTCATAAGTTTTCTTATAAAGTAGAAGCTCCATATTACATAGGCGCTTATACCCTTGAATTTCAGATGATGTATAAAGGGCAAAAATTCGGATCGCCGGTGAAAGAAGTCATTAACATAGTTCCAAAAAAATAACCATTAAATTTTAGTGCAATGAAAAAAGTTTTTATATCCTGCCTGTTACTTGCAGTTGCTGTGTGCAGCGCATACAGCCAGGGCTGGCCTTCAAATGTTACGGTTGTTAATATGGATGAAAAAGATTCAGTAACAGTACAGGGCGATTTGTCAAAAGGTACACTGATGAAGGATCTGAGCTGGGCCTGGAGCAGTTCCAATGCCTGCTTTCCAGGTACACAGGCCAATAAGTTTAAAGGTAATCATGTGTTTTTTGCAGTAACAATGCCTGAGCAATGCGAACTGTTTATCAGTGCCACTCCCACAGATGCCAATGGCGATTTAAGTATTTATGCTTACAGGATTGGTGCCGCTGAGTACAATCTTGTGCCTGATTTGAGCAGGTGTATTACCTGTGAGGCAGATCATAAATGGGATGGTAAGTGGAAGGGCAAAGTACAAACCAGCGAAAGGAAAGTAAGTTTTCAAAATCCAGGGCAGGTAAATTATAACATATTGATCGGCGTATCGGCCCCTAAGGGAGTAACCGCAGGGCAGTTTAGCCTGAAAATAAAATTGGTACAGTAGGTGCGTTTGCGATATGGCTTATTTTATCAC
>JANMDL010000719.1:0-1777 GCA_031376295.1 Chitinophagales bacterium | reverse complement strand
GCTTGCGATGATCTCGTCGAAGATGTCCGGCGGTGGACTCTCTTCTTTCTGAGGTTCCTCATTTGGATCGTCTGGTGGCGAGTTGAGTCCTCGGCTTGTCCATTCAAACCATGCCGGATGATCCGGGCCGTAAAATAGCTCTCGCCAACGTGGTCTCTCTTCCCTCAAGATGCATGCCATTGCCTCTTGGCAATGCGGACAGTTCCGACATTTCTTCCTCTCCAAGCGATTTGGTGTTACAGGTTCGTCTGCTTGGTTGATCTTCGTCAGTGCTAGCTCGGCCTCAGGTGCGAGCTCTGTACATCGAGCCAAGTAAATCTTTCGCTTGCTGCCGCTCCATGCTCCAAAGTGTCTTGTCTTGGTAAATTCCTTCGGCAGAATGTGCAGGCTCCATTGCTGGACGAACTCCACTTTCGCTAATGAGACTTCGACTTGACCTTCCCCCTTCCGTTTGCTCCTCGCCATAAAGTAGACTCGGCCATCGCGCTCACCCACTATCCGACGATTGGATATGGGGCCACCGGTCAGATATCTCGTCAAGTATTTCAGCATCTGACTCGGCGGACAATCTGGTTTGGGTGGCCCTTCGACAAACGTTACCCAATCTTGCATCCGTAGCTCATCGATCAAGTCTGCAATGTATCCTGACTCTTCGATCTTGATCTTGCCGCTCTCAACCAACTTGGTCAATCGATTCAAGAACAGATCGCGGAAGTCATGCCCCAGTTCTTTGTTGTCAACCAAGAAGGGCTGCATCCGCTTGTTCTTGCGACTCCACTCCATGCGACAGTCGACCCATCGCTTGCCATCGAGACTCGGACCGCTTCCAGGTACCATCAAGTGAATATGAGGATGATGGCCCAATCTTTGATTCCAAGTATGAAGGACCGCGACTCCGGCGGCTTGGATCCCTAACTCCTTCTCGATCTTGGCTTGGAGCGAGCCCCAAGCGGTTTCGAAGAGCAACTCGTAGATCTCAGTTCGGTTTCCCAAGGCGAGGGACGATAGAGAGTCAGGCAGAGTGAAGACGACTTGAAAGTAGGTCGCCTGCGGTAGGGTCAGTTCCAATGTCTTGCTGAGCCAATCGCTACGCTTGGCCCCAGTACACTGTGGACAGTTGCGGTCTCCACACGAGTTGAAGACCGTTGTTTCATAATTGCATGGTTCACAGCGATAGACCCGTTTGCCCAGGGCTGTCGTTCGGCAGAAGTGCATCCGGAGGAGAGTACTCTCCACCTGCGGACAAACTTGATCGCCATACTTCTGCATGTAAGCATCGGTATGGCGAAGAAGAATGCTATGGACCGAAGTCGCTATTGGTCGCTGTCGTTGCTCTGGTTGCGGCTGTTGGGGTCGATCCACTTGGGGCATTGCCGAACTGGAAGCCAATCGATTGGGCTCGGTGCTGAGTCCATGTGCTCGCGGCGACAGTGCAAGTAGATCATCGTCGTCGTGAAGCTGCTGTGGCCCAAGAGCCTGCTGATGGCCATCAAGTCGACTCCCGCTTCCAATAGTCCGGTCGCGTACGAGTGTCGCATCGTGTGGGGTGTGACATGCTTGTGGACTGCAGCTCGTGCTGTTGCTAGCGAGAGAGCTTTCTGGACAACAGCATGATTGAGTGGCGTGTCGTCCGTCTTGCCTGGGAAGAAGTATTGGCTGGGGCGTTGCTCCTTCCAGTAGCGTCTCAATTCCGTCAACAATCGTGGTGAGATGGGCACATAGCGATCTTTCTGCCCCTTCCCTTGCTCGACGCGCAGGACCATTCGCTGGCTGTCGA